>JAFGXH010000226.1 GCA_016936735.1 bacterium | reverse complement strand
GGACAAAAAAAATAATTTTTAATTTTATTTAAAATATAAAAAGATTAAATTCCCCCTCTCCAAGTATTGGAGAGGGGGCTAGGGGGTGAGGGGAAAAATAAAAAAATAATTTTTTATCTAAAATTTATTTTTCACTGAATAGTCACAAAATTTAATAGTTTAAAAACATAACTGTTTTGAGGAAAAATGAGCTTTTATATAGTTTTAATAACATTTATAAATGTTTTTTCATATAATTTATCCTCTTCTGATGAGAAATTAGTTAATTGCTATATTCAAAAAGAGAACAATTGGATAGTTGAGTTTAAAAAAGAGATTAAAAAAACTGTTTCAAAAACTCCATCTTTTAAAAATCCAGAGTTTTCTGCATCTATAGAGGCACCTTTTCAGCTTTCAAAAGAGCAAAGAGTAAAATTGGCATCATTTCTATTTTCAATACCTATCTCAGATAAAAATCATTATGAAAATGAAAAAAATCTGCTTGAGGGTAAAATAGCCCTTTTCCAAATTGAGAGCTATCTATCTGAAATAACAAAAAATCTTCTATTAAATATAGAGAGTAGTAGATTTTTAACAAAAAAATATGAGATTTATCTGTTTTATTCTAAACAAATAGAGCAATTGATTAATATTTCAGAAAAAAATATCACACCACTTGAGTTAAAAATATTAAAAAGGGGGCTTTTTAAAATTGAAAGTGAGAAAACTAGAGTATTATCTCAACTAAAAACTATTTATAAAAATTTTAGTCGGGTATGCTCTATTGATAATAGCGATTCAAAATATCAAAAAGATGATACATATCTCTCTAATCTATTAAAAAATAGAGAGACTATTATTGTTTCAACAATTGAGAATAGTTCAGAGATAAAAATTGCAAATATTGATATTAGCAGTGATAAACAGAGTGTTAAATATGAGAAAGAGTCTGCTATTCCTGATATTGGAGTTGAGACATCTCTTATTAGATTTAATGAGGAGTCAAAAAAGGCCTATTATGGATTTGAGTTTGGATTATCAATAGAGATTCCAATTTTTGATTCAAAAAATAGAGAGATATCAATTGCAAAACAGAGAGTCAAAAGAAAAAAAATCGCTTTAGAATCAAAAACATCTATTTTAAAAACCGATTTACAAAATAGATATGACCATATTGAGACTATCTTTCAAGAGATTCAATCCCAAACAGAGGAGAATATATCGCTAAAAAATAGAGAGATTCTCCAGCAACTTCTTAACATTTATAAAGAGGGAGATATCTCTGTTGGAGATTTAGTTGACTCCATAATGGATTCAAAAGAGAGTGAAATTTTTATTGAGGAGCTATATTTTGAACTTCATAACTCTATTATTGAGTTTGAATCTATTGGAAATTTTATTATGAACTCTAATATTTATAATATTTTAGAGAGATTTTTAAAAAATTAAAACCAATTTATACTATTTTTAAGGAGCAAAATGTTTAAATATATTTTTACTATTTTTTCTGTTTTTTTTATTTTAGCATGCAATCATGATGAACACAATCATGATGAACATGAGCATAATTTTACTAAAAAAGAGAGTAGTGAGACTCACAATGATTCTCATAATGATGTTTTATTAACAAAAGAGGTTCAAAAAAAACTATCTATCACAACAGATAAAGCAAAACTATGCAAAAGAGTGGATAGTTTAACATTAACAGCAACAATAAAACCTGATAATAGAGATTTATATAGTTTAGAGACTCCATTAAAGGGAAATATTATTTTAGGAAATGATAATATAAATCCTGTTGTTGGATTAAAAGTGAATAAAGGTGATACTCTTGCATATATAAAAACAACTCCTGATGTTGAGGGATGGAGTAGTTTAGAGTGGAAAAGAAAAGAGGTAGAGTTAGAGTTAGATATAGCAAAAAAAGAGGAGTTAAGAGTAAAAAAAAGGGTTGAGGAGGGTTCTCTTCTTCAAAATCAACTATATTTAGCAGAGAAAGAGAGAAAAAAGGCTCAATATCAACTTAATGATATTATTCAAAAACAGGAGTCTCTTTTTAATAATAAAAATAGAGTTATCCCTATAAAAACAACAAAAGATGGCATTATCACAAATATTTTTATTAATAATGGAGATTTAGTTGATGCAGGAGATAATCTATTTCAAATCTCCACTGGAGAGAGAGCAACTATTATTGCAAATGTACGACCAGAAAAACTTCCAAAAATAGATAGTATAAAAAGTTTAATTTTAATCTCTGGAGAGAAAAAAATAGAGTTAAATAGTGTTTCTACACCTAAAATCACTGCAAATAGTGCAATATTTGATATAGAAAATAGATTTAATTTAATTAACAATCAAAATCTACTTGTTCAAATAGATTTTGAGAGTAGTGAAGAGTATTTTTGTATTCCTCAAAAGGCTGTTTTTAGTAAAAATCTAAAAAATTATATTTATAAAAAAGAGAGTGATGAGGTTTTTGAAATAGAGGAGATAGAGCCACTTTTAGTTTTAAATCAATTGGTTTACCTTCAATCATTTGATAATGATACTCAGTTTATATTAAATGGTGTCTCTGATATTAATCTTTTAAATTCAGAAAAAAGTAGTGATCCACATGCTGGTCATAATCATTAATTTGGAGGCTATATGTGGGATAATATAATAAAATACTCACTAAATAATAAAAAAATAGTTTTTTTGGCAACAATAATTATTGTTATTGTTGGAATAAATAGATTAAAAAATATGAGGGTGGATGCACTTCCTGAAATAACAGCTCCAACTGTTACTATTGTTAGTAGTTGTGAAGGTATGCAGCCTGAGGAGATTGAGAGATTTGTAACTCTTCCAATTGAACAATCAATAAATGGTTCTCCTAATCTAAGAAGAGTTAGAGGTAAATCCTCTTTTGGTTTATCAATTGTTACAGCAGAGTTTGATTGGGGAAGTGACTCTTTTAAAGTGAGACAATCTGTTTTTGAAAGAGTTCAATTAGTTAAAGATAGATTAAACTCTATTGGAGTTGAGCCAGAGATTGCACCAATGAGCTCTATAACAGGAGAGATAATTGTTTTTGGAATATATGGAGATAGAGTTCATTTACGAGAGCTTCGAGATATTGCTGAGTGGAATATAATTCCACAAATTTTATCAATATCTGGTGTTGCACAGGTTACTCCAATTGGTGGAGAGGAGAAAGAGCTTCAAATTATTTTAAAACCAGAGAAACTTGAGTTTTATAAAATTTCACCAAATGAGATAGTTGAAAAATTAGAGGATGTGAATAGAAATTATGAGGGAGCTCTTATTAATTGGGGTTATCAAGAGTATATTGTAACTGGAAAGGGGAGATTTTCAAATTTAGATAAATTCTCAAATTTTATTATATCATTTGATTTAAATGGGCTACCAATATATTTAAAAGATATAGCATCAATTGAGTTTGGTTCAAAAATATCAAGAGGTGCTGGGGGAATAAATGGAAAAAATGCTGTATTATTAATTGTTCAAAAACAGAATAATGCAGATACAATTAAAGTTTTAAAAAATATAGATAAGGTATTAAAAGAGCTTAAAAATTCACTTCCTAAAGAGATTACCCTTTTTACAGATGGATTTCGTCAAGATACTTTTATTGAAAGAGGATTAAATAATATTAAAACACATCTTATTGAGAGCTCTATTCTTATTATAGTGATTATTTTTCTCTTTTTAGGAAACATTAAAACAACATTAATCTCTTTGATAACAATCCCAATATCTCTTTTTATATCAATTATAGTTTTAGATTTTTTAGGAATGTCAATAAATACAATGACTCTTGGGGGGTTTGCAATTGCAATTGGTTCAATTGTAGATGATGCAATAATTGATGTTGAGAATGTTTATAGAAGATTAAAAAATGGTGATTTTATTGAAAAAACCTATATTGAAAGAGTATTAGAGGCCTCTATTGAGATTAGAAACTCAATTGTCTATGCAACAATTATCGTTGTTATTGTGTTTTTACCTCTATTTTTTCTTAATGGATTGGAGGGAATTTTAATAAAACCACTTGGAGTTGCCTATGTTATTGCAATTTTATCCTCTCTTGTTACTGCATTAACTATAACTCCAGCTTTATCATCTGTTTTACTTAAAAATATTGCAATATCAAACTCAAAATCAGATAATTTTGTAACATCTTTTCTAAAAAAAAGATATATACAGAGTTTGAAACTATTGATTAAAATGAGATATCCAACAATTATTCTCTCTTTAATAGTCTCTATTATTTCACTATATATTTTATTCTCTTTTGGAAGAGATTTTATGCCTAAATTTAATGAGGGAAGTTTCACAATATCTCTTTCATTAACACCTGGAATCTCTTTGGATGAGTCAAATAGAGCTTTTTCTAGTTTTGAGAAAAAAATCTCATCACTGAATTTTGTGAAATCTGTTGTTAGAAGAATGGGACGAAGTGACGCAAGAGATGAACATGGACATGAGATATATACAAGCTCTATGGATATTCTTATAAAACCAGAGTTAATATCCAATTTAGAGGCAGAAAAAATTTTCAGGAAAATATTAAAAGATTCTGGAGAGTTTTCAGGAGTTGTAACACAACCATTAACATATAGGATTGCCCATTTAAATACAGGAAGTGAAGCATCAATTGTTTTAAAAATTTTTGGTGATAATCTTGATTTACTAAAAGAGCTTGCAGAGGATGTTAAAACTATTATATCTAAAATATCAGGTGTTGTAGATGTTAGAATTGAGCCTCAACATAAAACTCCATCAATATCAATTTATCCAAAAGAGAGTGGTTTAATAAACTATCAAATATCATCAAAAGAGATTCCATTTTTTACAAAACTGGCATTTCAAGGGATAAAAATTGGGGATTGGAGAGATAATCAAAAAAGTTATGATATTACACTAAAATATCCAGATAGTTATAAAGAGTCTCTTTTTTCAATTAAAGAGACTCCATATATATTAAATGATAAATCCTCAGTTCCTCTTAAATTTATTGCAGAAATAAAAGAGGAGATGATTTATCATATTGTTATGCATGAGAATGGTAATAGAAGAGTTCAAATAACTGCAAATATTAATAATCGAGATGGCAAATCGGTAATAGAGGATATTCAGAGAGAGATTAAAAATAGTATTAATTTTCCAATAGGATATAGAGTATCCTATGATGGTGATTTTGAAAATGAGAGAAGAGCATTTAATACAATATTATCATTATCAATTGTTGTTTTTGTTTTAATGTTTTTCCTTTTATACTCACTATTCTCCTCAATAAAAGACTCATTTATAATATTAATAAATATTCCATTATCTATTATTGGTGGAGTTATTGCTCTTTATTATATGAATGGGATTATAACAATTGCTACATTAGTTGGTTTTATAACTCTTTTTGGTATATCTGTAAGAAATGGTATTCTTTTAGTATCTCATTATCATAGACTTATATTTGAGGAGAAAGTCGATTTTTGGGATGCTATATATAGAGGAAGTTCTGAAAGATTAATTCCAATATTAATGACTGCACTTGCAACAGCATTTGCTCTTATTCCAATATCAATGAGTTTTGGAGAGGCTGGAAGTGAGATTCAAGCACCAATGGCAATTGTTATTCTTGGAGGGCTTTTATCATCAACATTTCTAAATATTTTTATTGTACCATTGATATACTCACTAAAAAAATCAAATAGTATAAAAAATCGTAAATCTATTTAATTTTTTTATGACTTTTTTTTATTATACAAAATAGATAAAAAACTATTTTAGAATAGATGATAAAATATGATTTAAAGAGTCAAGTGATGATAGTAGTGAATCAAAATTCTTTGATAAAGTAACCTCATATTGTTGATTAATATTAAAATTAGGATTATCAGAGTGATATTTTACAAGTTTTGATAAACTTACAATAGATGAATCAGAAAATTTAAAATGTAGAAAATCTTTTTGAATCACAATTTTCTCAATAAAGTATTTTGCAATAACTCTTTTTATTGTAATTAAATTAAATAGATTATCAATCTCTATTGGAATTTTTCCAAATCTATCAATTAACTCATCTTTAAATGATATTAACTCAATATCATCAGAGATATTTGAGATTTTTTTATAAAAAGAGACTCTTAAATTCTCATCTTTGATATATGATGTTGGGATTTTACAAACAAATGTTGTATGAATTTCACCTTGAAATGGTTTTTTCTCTATATTACCACTTTTAATCTCCTCAAGAGCCTCTTGAAGAAAACTCATATATGCCTCATAACCAATCTCCTCAATATGACCTTTCTGAGCAAAACCAAGAAGTGTTCCAGCTCCTCTAATCTCCATATCCTGCATTGCAATTTGAAAACCAGAGCCTAAATCGGTATATCTTGATATAACAGATAATCTTCTCTCTGCAATTGGATTTATTTTACCCCTTTCAGGAAGTAGTAGAAGTGCAAATCCCTGTCTTGAGGAGCGACCAACTCTTCCTCTAAGCTGATAAAGAGAGGATAATCCAAAAGTATCAGCTCTATCAATAATCATTGTATTTGCATTTGGAATATCAATTCCAGACTCTATTAAATTTGTTGATACAAGAATTTCAAATTTTCCAATATAAAAATCATAAATGATTTTTTCTAATTTAGGCTTATTCATCTGTGCATGTGCAACTGCAAGTTTTATATCAGGAAAAAGGGAGTATATGAAATCGGCCTCTTCAAAAAGGGTTTCAACTCTATTATGAACATAAAATATCTGTCCACCCCTTTTCCTTTCATACTGAATTGCATCAATAATAAGCTCTTTTCGTTTTTTTGCAACAACTGTTTTAACTGGTTTTCTATCTTTTGGAGGTGTTGCAATAAGAGATAAATCCCTAATTCCAGCTAAAGAGAAATTTAATGTTCGTGGAATTGGTGTTGCTGTTAAAGTTATTGTGTCAACATTTTTTCTTAATTCTCTTAATTTCTCTTTATCTTTAACTCCAAACTTCTGCTCCTCATCAATTATAAGAAGACCTAATGCTGGAAATGTTAACTTTTCAGACAAAAGAGCATGAGTTCCAATTAAAATATCAACTTTTCTTCTATTTGTCTCATTTACAATCCTTTTTCTCTCTTCACCTGTTTTAAAACTATTAAGATACTCAATATTAACTGCAACATTTTTAAATCTCTCCATAAAAGTGTGATAGTGTTGATATGCTAATACTGTTGTTGGAGTTAAAATCGCAACCTGTTTATTATCTAAAACAGCTTTATATGCTGCTCTCATTGCAACCTCTGTTTTTCCAAAACCAACATCTCCACAAACCAATCGATCCATTGGTTGAACTCTCTCCATATCTCTATTTATCTCACTCCAAGCCTCCTCTTGATCTGCTGTCATAGTGAATGGAAACTCATCACAAAAATTTTGTATATCCTCATCTGAAGAGGCAAATGACCATCCCTTTGCTTTTGAACGAAGAGCATATAACTCAACCAACTCTTGAGCAACTTTTTGAATCGATTTTTTAAGAGTTATTTTTTTCTGTTGCCAAGATTTTGATTTAAATGAATCTAATTTAACCTCACTATTTCCAAATGAGCTATGTTTATATAGAAGATGAAGATGATAAACAGGAACAAAAAGTCTATCACTTCCTTGATAGTGAATCTCTAAAAAATCTGTTTCAGCACCATTAATCTCTTTTGTAATCATCCCTTTATATTGACCAACTCCATAATTTCGATGAATTACATAGTCTCCAATTTGTAAATCTGAAAATGAGGTAATAAGGTTTTTTTTCCTATTTTGTGAATATATTGCTGGTGTATATGATCCAAAAACAGTTATATCACTTATAAAAAGAGTATTGTCTTGAAAAAAATGCTGTTTTAATGTTCCATTAAAAAAAGTTAAAACATCTCTATTTTTTTGTTTTAAACTACTTATATTTGAATCATTAAAAAACTCACTAAATTTTTTTAAAAGTTTTTCAAATTGATTTTTTCTTTTTTCACTTTGATAAAAAAATATAATTTTATCCCCTTTTAGCAGATAGGAGTCAATAATTTTAAATGTTCTTTCTACTGTTTTTGCCTCTTGAATAACAATTCTAATTGGTTCATCAAGATGAGATGATAAAATAGTTTTATTTTCATCAATAATTAGTGGTGAGATTTTAAAAATATTATCAAATGATAATATTTTATTATTAAAATCTACCATATCAACACTATTAAATAGATTAAAAACTCTATTTTCACTATTTTTTTCAAAAATCTCCTCAACTTTTGATGAGTCATAAAGATAAAAAGAGAAGTTTTTCTCTTTCAGAAATCTGTATGGCGTTGTTGGAGATTTTATAAGAAGTGGATGACAAAAAATAGTCTCATTGTCAATAATCTGTTGTTCGAATTTTTCATGAATATACTCAACAGATTCAAATGTAATAACTCCTGCATCATACAGCTCTTTTAGAAATATATCTTTCTTCTCTTTTGAATTAATATTAAAATCAAAAGATGTTATTGGGTAAATAGTTGTGTTTTCAATATTTTTTAAACTAGAACCACTTTCAACATCAAACTCTCTTATTGAATCTACTATATTTCCAAAAAATTCAACTCTTATTGGATTCTCATTTAATGGTGAAAAAATATCAACAATTCCACCCTTTACTTCAAAAAATCCTCTCTCTTCAACTGGAGACTGTTGTTTATATCCAAAATCTATAAGATTATCTATCAATATATTTATTGATATTTTCTCATTAGTAGATATTTTTTTATTTGAGACAGATTTTGGAGATATAATAAATCTATGTAATTTAGATGCGGTTATAATTGGTAAAATATTACCATTTTGAAAATTACCAACAATAGCCAGCTCATTTCTAAAAATCTCCTCATCAAAAAGATTAACTCCATCTAGAACAGAATCATCTAAAAGAGTAACTGGAGTTTTATCTAATTTCAAAAAAGATGTAAAAACCTTTACTTGCTCCTGTAGCTCTTCTGAAACCTCATTATTAGGGGTTATAATTGCTATTTTTTGATCTGTTTTTAGTAAATTATATATAATTTGTGGGGTTAATTGTGACTCAATATTCATTTTTATATTACCTTTTAGTTCACAATAAAGCATTGGATAATAACAGAGTTAAAATTTAAAAGCAAGATGAAAACCAACTGTTTTATAAAAGATAAAGGATGTTTTAAAGGTTTTTAGGTAGTAATCTATTCTGTCTCTATAATCTCAAAAGATGTAGTTATTGGTACTGCTTTTTTTAACATAGCTGATGCAGCACAATAGGTATCACTTGATAACTCTATTGCACGAGTAACATCTTTCTCTTTTATATTTTTTCCATAGATTTTAAAATGAATATTAATCTCTGTAAAAACTTTTGGATGTTGTTCAACTCTATCTGTTGTAACCTCCATTCTGAAATCCTCAAGTTTTACCCGTTTTTTTTGAAGGATAGATATAACATCCATTCCAGTACATCCAGCTAAACCCATTAACATAAGTTCAAGAGGTTTAGTTGCTGCTGCTGAACCACCAAACTCCTCTGGACCATCCATTACAACCCAATGTCCTGAATCAGCTTTTGCCATAAGACTCATTCCTCTTCCCTGTACTAACTCAACCTTCATATTAATTCCTTGTTATAGTTTATGTCAAATCAACAATTTAATCTAACCCAGTTTAAATTATTTTTCAATTAATTTTTAGTTGTAGAAGATTTATTATAGAAAAAATCTCTAAAACTATTATGCAAATTTTTGAATCTCTTTTAGGAGTGCGTCTTTTGGTCTTGCACCAACAATTTGACCAACTTTTTCACCATTTTTAAAAACTAAAAGTGTTGGAATAGAGCGAATTCCATATGTATTTGATATTTTAGGGTTTTTATCTGTATCAAGTTTTCCAAAAACGATTTTCCCAGTCTGCTCTTTTGATAATGCTTCAACAACAGGTGCAATCATTTTACAAGGTGTACACCATTCTGCCCAACAATCAACAACAATTAAAGAGTACTTACTAATTGCATCTGTAAAATTATTATCTGTAAGTGTAAGTGGATAGTCTGGATTATCAACAAGTTGAGTCATTTTTGCTTCTCGTGTAGCTCTCTCTTTTAAAATATTTTCAAATTTAGATGAGCCATATTTTAAAATCTGCTCAATATATTTTCCCTCTGGCTGAACACCAACAGTTGTAGAGTTCACATCATCATTAATATTTTGTTGAGGAACAGAGCTCACATTAAATTTCATAGCTAAATCCATATTTTCACCAGCCTCAACACAGATTGAGCGAACTAAACCCTTCTTTGCAACAGCAACTCTATGATTTTGAAGTGCTGATTGTGGGCAATATGGACAAGATGGAGTAACAAAACTATAAAGTTTTACATCTTTATCAATTGTTTCTATATCACTCATAATATCATTTGAAAAGCCTGCAGACTCTTTTGAAACAAGAATAATTGATTCAACAAAACCAGATGTTTCATAACCTGCTGGAGCTCCCCAATACTCAACTTTATATCCTTTATCCCAACCAATAGTTAAAGATGGAGATGTCTCTATTCCTCTGGTTTGAGCCTCTTTTTCACCTATTTTATAGGTTGTTAAAATAACTCTTGGTTCTATTTCGTGAATCTCTTCCATCAATTTTTGTGTAAACTCAACATACTCTTGATTCTCTTCTCCAACAAAAAGGTCTACTTTAACCTTTCCTTTTAACTCCTCTGTAAATCTATCTTTAAGATATTTTCTACTCTCTGGGTCAATTAATTGTTGTGGTAAATTTGACATAAAAACCTCCTAAAAAAACTGATAAAAACAGTAACTTCAAAAACTAATATGAATATAAACATAAAAATTAGAAAATCAAGTACTTATTCTTAGAAAAAAAATAAGATTTTCTAATGATTATTTTTTAGTCAATCAATTGACATTGTCAGTTTTTTCTTTTGGTATTTTCTCTATTTTTTTAAGTAAATATT
>JAFGXH010000225.1 GCA_016936735.1 bacterium | reverse complement strand
GGTAACAGAAATTTTTCGGAAGGTAACAGAAATTTTTCGGAAGGTAACAGAAATTTTTCGGAAGGTGGCAGAAATTTTTCGGAAGGTGACAGAAATTTTTCGGATAGTATATTTTTTCTACTTTGTTACAAATCTATTAAGAGTCTGTTTTTTATTTTTTTGATAGAGAGATTAATACGAAATGAGCATTTTCACCTCTTCCAGAGAGATTACAGTTATCATAAAATACCTCTTCAAAAATTCCACCCGAGACAATTTTAACAACATCTGCTCTAACTGAGTAGTTAATTGTGGTTATGCTCTCCTTATTTACTGCATTTGCTCCATTTTTTACCCTAACAAACTCATCAAGTTTTGTTGAATCTATTTTTATTATAGTCTCAACTGTCTTTGAAAGCTCAATTATTGCCTTTCTTTTGGCTATTTCAAGAGAACGAGTTGCTATTGTATCAGGCATTGAGAAACCTATTGCATATATTTTTCCACTCTTTATTGGTAATTTTTCAACCCACTTAGGTAATTTATTACAGATATTTCCATTTCTATCAACATAAACTGTTTTACCATTTATAACTCTCTCTGTAAAACTGTTACCACAAGATGTTAGATATAGTAATCCTAGTAAAATATATAGGAATAGATAGTTTTTAATCATAACAATACCAATAAACAGCATGTTATATTATATAATATTATTAAAATCATTTCAATTGAATCTATCTGCTTTTTAATCTTTTATTATTGTGGTAAAATTACTACTATTTAGATGTTAGCTTTTTATAAGTGTATCAAGAGCAGAAGCAATTGCTTTAAGAGTACCTAAATACTCCTCATATTTATCAGCAGAGATATCTTTCATACGTTCAATACTCTCAATAAACATTTTATATTGCTCTATTTTATTGAGAGGTTTATTACTTCTTTGTAAAACAGGAATTGCTTCAGGAATAAGTTTTTTTACAAGCTCTACATAACTCATTAAATATGCACGTTGTTCACTTTTTTCATAACTTAATGCACACTTATCTTTTAGTTTTTTTAACTCATCTGAAGTGATACCTGATGAACCCTCTATTGTTAAGTCATGTATCTCACCTGTATGAAGATTTGTAGCCTCAACTCTTAAAATCCCCTCACTATTAATAATAAATCTAACATTAACTTTAAACTCCCCTTGAGGAAGTGGAGGGATATCTTTAATTTTAATGCTTCCTAAATATGTATTATCCTCTGCACTCCAAGCCTCTCCTTGAAAAATATTTATCTCTACAACTGTTTGATTATTTCTTATTGTTGTAAAAACTTTTTCAGCAGAACAGGGAATAACAGATCCCTTTTCAATAATTTTTTCATAAAATCCACCAGAAACCATTATACCCATTGATTGAGCAATAATATCAAGAAGAACAGATGTATGTTGATCATCAACCAATAGACTTCCCTGAATTGCAGCTCCCATTGCAACTGCTTCATCTGGATTTATCCCTTTTGAAACATTTCTACTAAAAAATCCCTCTAAAGTCTCTTGAATTAATGGCATTCTTGTTTGACCACCAACAAGTAAAACCTGATCTATATCATCTTTTGAGAATCCAAGATGATCTAGAACACCAGAAAGAATATCTATTGATTTCTCAACAAGTATTGCTGTCATATCATTTAATTCATCTCTTGTTAATGCAGATGAGTAGTTTATTGTGTTTTTGTTTGAATCAGTGAATAGAAAAGGTAAATCAATATTAACAAGGTTTCTGGAGGAGAGCTCTTTTTTAGTTTTTTCTGCAGCATCTTTTATTCTTTGATGAACAATTGGATCTTTTGATATCTCAAATTTTCTTTCGTATCTTTCAATAATATCTCTCTCCACCCATTCAACAATTTTATTCGTAAAATCTTCACCACCAAGAAATGTATCTCCCGCTGTTGCAATAACCTCAAAAACATCATCATTTATCTCTAAAAGAGTAACATCAAATGTTCCACCACCCAAATCATAAACAAGAACAAACTGATTTTTTTGTTGTTTAAATCCATATGCAAGTGCTGCAGCTGTTGGTTCATTTATTATTCTTAAAACATCTAAACCAGCAATAATTCCAGCATCTTTTGTTGATTTTCTTTGATTTTCATTAAAATATGCAGGAACAGTGATAACAGCTTTTTTAATATCTTTTCCAAGAGATTTTATTGCCTCCTGTTTTATCTTTAATAAGACCATTGCAGATATCTCTTCAATAGTATACTCCTGATTTTGAACAATAACTCTAATTGTTGCATCCTCTTTTTTTGTAATTGTATAACTATAGTGGGATATTGCATTTTGTAGAAATTGAGACTCCCATCTTCTGCCAATTAATCTTTTAAAGGCATAAATAGTATCTCTTGGGAGAATAAGTTTTTGATTTTCAGCCTGTTTCCCAACTAAAATTTTATCATCTTTAAATGCAACAACAGATGGAATTGTATTTGAGTTTTCAATAGGAATATTTTTAAAGCTACCTCCCTCATCCTTATAAAAAACACAGGAGTTTGTTGTTCCTAAATCGATACCGAGAATATATTCCATATTGACCTCTTTTTTAATCTTTTTATACTTTTATTTTCAGGATCTATTTTTAATGCCTCTTCAGATATTTTATTAAAAAGATCCTCTCTTTCAACATCCTTTAAAAAATTAAGGAATGTTTCATAAATATCCATTTTTCTAGGCTCTAATTCAAGAGCTTTTTGAAAATTCTGAATTATTTTTTCTTGAAATTTATTTTTATCTGCTTTTTGTAATAGTTCAGCTCTTTTTACATAAAGACGAGACTTTTCATCTATTTGAATAGCTCTATCGATAAGTTTTAGTCCCTCTTCAAACTCTCTATTTTGAATAGCTTTATCAATCTCTTTCAAAATATTTATTTTTTCCTGATTTTCAAACTGTTTTTGTAAATCTCTTTTTAAAATTAGAGATTTTTCATCTTTTGAGTTAAAAGATAGTGCCATTTTTAACAAATTTTCCGATTTTGTGTAGTTATAGTTATGAAATTCATTTAAAGCAAGAATATAGAACTCTTTTGCTTTATCAATTTTCTCCTGTTCCTCTCTTGATAAAAACTGTTTTTTATTACTATTAAGACCGATTTTTTCATCATAAAGTTTACGTTTTTCAGGAAATCTCAATGTATTATATATGTTAGATATTGTTATTGTTATCTCCTCAACTTTTCTCATATATTGAAAATCTAAATTATATTTGTGAATAACATCAGGGTGGTATTTTTTTGATAGTTCAAAATATTTTGATTTAATCTCTGCTTGAGGAGTATCTGGTAATATCTCAAAAATAATATAGTAGTTTTGTTTTGCCTTAATTTTATTAAAAGTTAAATCTATAAGACTCTTTAATTTTTCTATATCTGCATCATCTTTTTGTTTAAAAAAATCTGGATTATCTGTTGTTATCATCCCTTTTTGGTATAGTTGATAAACTATTTTTTTTAACTCAAGCTCAGAATATCGATTTTTTAAAATAGTTTGCAAATCTTTGTAATCTATTTTACTTATTATTGTATTAACAATTTTTATCTCATCCATTGATAGTGACTGATTAAGGTTTTTTAAATTTAAAAATATTATCATAGCATACTCATTTTAAATTAGATTTATTATATTTTAATATTTTATTAAAATCAAATATTAATATTATAAAATAGCTTTTTTTTTATATTTAAACTTTAAAATCAATCTTTTTTAAATTTTTTAATCTATAATTGTTATGTATTTTAAAATGATTTTTTATATTTGATTTAAAAAACACCACCAAAAGTGACTCTTTGTTCTCTATTATTTAAAAATACATCATCATAATCTGTATAAAAACCCTGCCTAAAATAGAATAAAATCTGAGCCTCAACATAAAAATTATCCCAAAAAAATAGTCTAGCTGATGGAACTAAAAATTGGATAAACTCATCACCAGGAGCTCCTGTTAATGTATGAACCCACCAAGAACGATAAAGACAAGAGAACATAAAGGTTTTTGCAATAAGTGTTGAGACCTGAATTTTAGCACTTATTCCATTTCCCATATTATAATCTTTTGTATCAAGAAGCTCTCCAACAGTATAGTTTGAGGCATAATCTGAATTTGCAGCTCCCATAAGGAGATATCCTAGTTTTGCACTTAGAATTGTTAATGTGTTAAGTGTTTGAAATCTATAAATAATTCCTGGTGCAAGAGATATTCCTCCAATTTTATAGATATCATTTTTTTCATAATCTGAATATTGAAATAGACCCCAAATTAAACCACTATTTTTATCAATATATATCTGTTTTCCAAACAAAATTCCATCAATTCTAAAATGTGTTATCTCAAACTCATTATGTGCCTCAAGATAGAAGAAAAAAGAGTCCATAGGTGTTAAAAACTCTGTTTTAAAAAATGGTATTTCATGAAGCACACCCAATTTATAAAGTAGAAATCTTGGTGAAGTTGGAGTTAACTCTCCAATATTATTTCTACCAATTGAGAAATCTATTATATATGAGCTTTTATTTTTCTTTGGAACAGTTATAATATCAAATGTTTTACCATAAATCAGTCTGTTGAAACCATGAGATGGATTAAATGGCCATATAGCACCCTCTCTCATAAATTTTTTCCATAATCCCTCATTCTCTTTTCCATCAAGAACTATTTGAGATAATTTATAAAAAACCTCTCCAAAGGCTGCACCAGCTAGTGTTGTCATTATCAAATCATTAACTGATGGAGGTTCATTCTCCATAAAATATTCCCACTGAACACTACCAATAAAAGATGTAACTAAAGAGCCCCAATAACCATAACCTAAAGATCTTGCTGTATTAAAATATACACCACCTTGAAATGGATGAAGATACATATTAATTCTCATTTGATCTGCATCCCAACCCCAACCAGTCTCAAAATTTTTTTTAATTGTATCCCAACCTATCTCTGCAAATGGTCTATCATAAATGAAATGATTATAACTCCAAAGCAAAAGATTAGCTCCAACACTCTCAACAACTGGAATCCAATATGGTTCTGGTTCCTCAAAATCTATCTCTGGAGTTGTATTGAAAAAAAGAATAAAAAAAAGAATTGAGTGCATGAACTCTCCAAAAAAAATCGATACTATCATTTTTTTTGATAAATCTCTATAGTAAAATTAAGGAGATAGTAAATAGTCAGAAGATTTTTGTATTTTTAGAGTAGTTCTAGCAATTTTTTTCCAATAATATTGGCAATAGAGAGTGTTTTTAAAAATTTTGATTGAAGTTCAACTCCTTTTGGATGACTGTTTGTGCAATATATAACATCAAAAAGCTCTGTTTCTTCTATTTTTTTTAGTGAATCATTTGGAAAAATAGGGTGTGTTGTTATTGCTGATATTTTTGATGCACCTGCATTTTTATATGCCTTTGCTGCCTCAATAAGAGATGAACCTGTTCTAATCATATCATCATAAATAATTACATGTTTATCTTTAACATCAGCATTGATTGATGTTATTTTGGTATCACTTCCTGAAACTCTTCTTTTCAAGACAAAAGCTGCAGAGACTCCAATATCATTAGCTAATGATTCAACCCATTTTGCACGTCCAGCATCTGTACAAGCAAGAATAAAATCGTTGTTATTACAAATCTCTTTTGTTGCCTGAATGATAACCTCTTTTGCATATAGGTGTGTTGATGTAACCTCACCTTCAAAATAGTGAGGAATTCCCTCTGAATGGAGGTCTAAAAGAATTATATGATTCCCCGATTTTGCCTGTGGAACTGCAGATAAAAGACGTGCTCTTGTTTTGGCTGTAACAATCTCTCCAGTTTTAATTGCTCTCTCCATTGTTGAGTAACCAAAATATGGAATAACAAGAATTAGATGATTTGCTCCATATTTTGATATTGCACATGCTAAATCATATAGTTCTAATGTATCACTATCTGATATTGTTCCTCCAACAATAATTACATCTTTATGCTCAATATTTGTTAAAACTCTTTGATAACGCTCCCCATCTGGAAAAAATTTTATCTCTTTTTTCCCTTTTTCAAAACCAAATTCGAGTAATTCATTCAATAAGTAGCTATAATTTTCTGTTGAAAATATTACTGTTTTAGACATTTATCCACCATTAAAATTTAACTCATTATATAATAAAAAATTTAAAATTCAAAATATTTTTATCAAAATATAAAATATATGAATCTATTTTATAGCAACTATAAAATTATTTGTAGATAATAAAAATTAATAAAAATTTAATATAATT
>JAFGXH010000224.1 GCA_016936735.1 bacterium | reverse complement strand
AATAGAGTTGTGTTTACAAGTTGATAAGCAATCACCACAAAGTGTGCAGTTTAAGTTAGCTTTTTTCTTTGTAATATCATCTTTTTGAAGAGCCCCATATCTACAAACTTTTGTACATACCATACAGGAGCTACAGGATGATGCTATTTTCAATCTAAATGGGGATATTTTCCCTAAAGTGGTGGCAAAAAAACCAATAGGGCAAAACATAGTACAATGAATCATTGATCCAGTTTTTTTTGAAAAATAGAGTATTATAAATATAGATATTACTCCCCAAACAGAGGCTAATATTAATGCTATTAGTGATGAAACATTAAAAAAATGGAGAGTTAATGATAAAAAAATAACAAAAATAACAATTGATATCTTTATTTTCCAAAAACCACCTACCATTTTAGTGCTATACTTTTTTCTTGTTGCTGAAAAATCATCAAAACTTCCAAAATAACATAAATGAGAACACCAAGCTGGACCAGAAAGGATTAAAGAGGCTAAAAATAGAAATATCATAAAAGATAACTGAAAACGATATAGTGGAGCAGCAATAATAAGGGTTGGAATTGGTAAATGAAGCCTGCCTGTCATTAAAAAAATATTATATCCTAATAATCCTAATATAAGTTGTAAAAAGAATACAAAACTAAAAACTCTCCAGATTAATCTCCTATAAAATGCAGTTTTTTTAGGATTTAGCATTCTCTCTGTTATAAACATTGAGTATATTGATAAAATATATATCTCAAAGTCACCTAATGTTGGATAAAATCTTTCAAGTAAAAGGATAGCATAAGGGGCTTTTATAGTTGCAAACTTTATAAAAATAAAAGTAATCACTCCAGTAATAACAACAGCAAATCTCTTATCATCTTTTTTATAGTAGTTTTTTATAGACTCTATTTGTAGAGATAAAAAAGATAAAAATGAGAATATTGCAACAGAAATAGTAATTAAAATCGCTTTTGTAGATGGAATATTTATTTGAAAATAGATTTCATGTATAAATTTTGCTGTAAATATCCATTCAAAAATAGAGAATATAAGAATAATTGATATAATATCAATACTCCATCTTTTTTTTATAAAAAACATAAATGGAACTATTAACAGAGCTAAAAATAGACCATAACTACCTGCTCTAAAAAAATGTGCAGATAAAAGTAAGATTGATATTGTTGTTGTAATATAGGAGACTATTTTCATAATATAAACTAATAATAGTTATCTTTTGCTAGCATATTATAACTATTTTGTCAAATATGTTTTTAATCTTTATTTTGTAGTAAATATAGAAAATATCGATTACACTTTTTTTTAGATGTAGATTTTTCTTAAAATCAAATAATCTTGAATTCATATCTATAGTAATCTATTTTTTTCTTAAAAAAAAACAGAACAGAGTATAAATAAATTATTGTTTTTTATATCTACTCTTCACAATTTAGTTTAAGATATGATGGATTATTTATAGGGGTATTAGAACTATTTTTACCACTAAAAATTGTTAAAAATGGTAATGAATTCTCATTATAAAGAGGCATAGAGAGAAAATCTTCTCTATTTATAAAAGGTTCTCCCTCAATTGTTGTTGAGACTCTTTTCCAATTTGAGGTTCCAAGTTGAAGAGTCCAAACATCATTTAATAGTTGATCATTTGTTGTTTTTCCTCCAATTAAGAGAATATTTTGATATATTTGGTCATAAACAAGTTTAGCATCACCTCTTGGAGAGGGTTTTACAATTCCAATAGTGTATGATATCCAACTATTTGTATAAAAATCAAAAAGCCATAAATCATCAAGATACTCACCTGCATAACCACCAAAAAGAAGTAGATATCTATAGTGTGGAACATATACAACTGAATAACCTAACCTCATTGATGGTAGATTTTCACCATTATACTCAATATTACTCCAGATTTTTGTTACTAAATCAAGTTTTAAAAGATCCATTTTTATTCCATCCTCATAACCACCAAAAAGATATAAAAAATCATCTTTATAAAACATTGTATGACCAAATCTTGTTGGTGCATTCTGAGTTGCGATTTGATTCCACTCAAATGTTGCTAAATCTAATCTCCAAAGAGTGTTAAAACTATCAGAACTATTTTTTCCACCAAATAGATAAAGTGCATTATCCATTTCAATATATGTTAAACTATGCTCTATTCTACCCTGTGGAGTATTTGTTGTCTCTACTTTTTCCCAATGATTACTATTTAAAGAGTATCTCCATAACTGATTTAAATACCTATCTCCATCAAAACCACCAAAAAGATAGTATGAGTTTTCAGAAATAACAAATGATATTTGAGCTCCATAAAGTGAATCTAATGTTACATCATCTAGCAAAATATTATCAATAAGTGAGTATTTTTTTACAGTTTCAGATCTCTCATTTAACCCATTTTTACCAAATAGAATCACTAAAAGATTATCAACTCCACCCAAAAAAATAAGTGGAGCAGAGTTATAATCAAAACTACTCAATAGACTCCAGCTATTTTCACTAAAAGAGTATTTATAAAGGTTATCACTAAAAACTACTATACTATTGTTATAATATAAAATATCATAACTATCATTTAACTCTAAATCTGGATAGTTTCCTATCAAACTCCACTCAGAGGATGTAAAAGAGAATTCCCAAAGCTCTTTTAGAGTCTCACCTTCACTATTTTTTCCCCCTAAAAGATAGAATTTTCTTTTTCCTATATCTAGAGCTCTTTTGTAATCAATAACTCCCGATGGTCTTTGAGATGTATTTACTATTTGCCATCTATTTTCTGAAACTGTATAGAGATATGTTTTATCACTAAATTCAGAATCAGATTCTCCTCCAAAAAGATATATCCCTCCTGAATATAATACAATTTGATGTCCTTTTAATACACTTGGAATATCTCCTGTTGCAAAAATTGGTTGCCATTGACCTAAATCTCTTTTATACACCCAAAAATCATTTAATAGATTACCACTCTCATCCTCACCACCATAAAGAAAAATATCTCCACTATCTCTATTATATGCTAAAGATGAGTTAACTCTTGCAACTGGAACATAACCGATTGCAGGTAGTTTTCTCCATAAACCATTATCTGAACTATACTCCCATAAATCATATCTAAAAACCCCTAATGAATCAACTCCACCAAAAACATATAAAGATTCACCACTAATTTTTTCAGAAACAGCATAATTTGAGAGCCAATTTGGACTCTCTTTATACCACTCTGTTGATTCAAATTGAGGAGCATCACATCCTAACCAATGTCCCTCAACACAAAGAGCTAATCCACCTCCACAACTGTTATTACAGGAGATATATATATTTTCATCAATATTTCCATCACAATTATTATCAATATTATCGCAAATCTCCTCTTGTGGTAAAGGAGCATCACAAATAGTATAATCTCCCTCAACACAATAACTCATACCAAAACCACAGGCAGATTCGCAGATAATATCCATCCCCTCATCAATATCTCCATCACAATTATTATCTTTATTATCACAAACCTCTGATGTTGGGAAAACTCCCTCCTGAATTATATTCCAATCTCCCTCAACACAGCTTTTAATCTCAACAATACACTCTCCAACATCTGTTCCAGTCTGAACATCATCAATATCATCAATATCTCCATTACAATCATTATCCCTATTATCACAACTTTCAGCTACTGGAAATACACCATCTTGAACAATACTCCATCTACCAGATATACAGCTTTTAATCTCAATAACACACTCTCCCTCATCAGTTCCACGCTGGACATCATCAATATTTTCATCTACAGAGCTATTGCAATTATTATCAATTCCATCACAAGACTCTGTTGCATCTGGATTTATACTATTTATATTTGCAGCACAATCATTCTCAATAAAACCATCATTATCAATATCTGTTGTTGCCTTATACCTCATAACATTTGAAAATGGTTGCTCTGCAACAACATTAACACCTCTCACTTTATAAAAGTAGTATTTAGCCCCATCAATAGTAAATTTATCAACATATTTTAGAGCTTCATCACTTTTTATTGTTGCTATTTTAGAAAAGTCACTCTCATTTCCAACAGCTTTAAAAACCTCATACTGTTGAATTGGAGGGTCTGTTGTGATTGCCTCCCAATTTAGAGATATATTTAGAGTTTCATCAAGCTCTAATCCTAATTTATACTCACTTATCTCTGGTGGATTATCTGTTTTGCATCCTAACAATATAAAAACTGTTATAACTATCTGAAATATTGTAATAAATTTCATAAATATCTCCACAAATAAAAGAGTTATAATCTGTAACTATTCAATGGAGTTTAAATTTTAGATAAAAAACTATTTTTTATTTTTTCCCATCTTTTTCTTCTTTTTAGTAAATAAAATTAGAATTTTACTTACTTTTTAAGTCCCTCTCAAACTCTTTTACTCTTTTCTTTTTTTATAAAAAGAAACGGTCAGTGAGCTTGTCGAACTGTAGGGTGGGGGTTCTT
>JAFGXH010000223.1 GCA_016936735.1 bacterium | reverse complement strand
GTAGATTAAAAATTCTACACAAAAAAATCAATAAGTCAAACTATATTGCACAATATATTTCAATTCCTTTACCAAATTGATTTGTAAAATCAATTAATTCACCATAAAAAAGGTTTTTAGCAAGATGACACATCTGTAAATATCCTGCCTGATTCCAATATATTCCAGGAGTGATAATTCTTGAATCTCGTTGATCAAAAAAGAATCTATCTTTTCCTTTATAAAAAAGAGACCATAAATATGGAGATACAGAAAGAATAATTCTTTTAACATTCTCATTCTCAATATGTGAATTAACCCATTGAATAATCTCTTGAATAAACAGTTCAGTTTCAGATAATCTTATCCGAGAACCTGCTCGAGATTTTCCTTTCTGTTTTAGATAGGTAATTTGTGCTTTTCCCTGTTTTTTACGAACCATATAACCACGAAAAACTTTATGAGCTAAAAGCTCATCATCTTTAAAATATCCACAAGAGGCTTGACCTGCCTCAATTAATAAAACTAAATAGTTTCCTATTTGAGGAGATATATCTTCAGGAGTATTACCTATAAAAAGTGGAGGAAGTCTAAGCATAATCTTTTGATTATCAATATTTAATGTAACTCTTCCCTGCTTTCCAAACTTAAAATCTCGCTCAAGATAATTAGAGTAGTTTTTCTCCCAATATAACCATAGCTCTTTAGCATCAAAATAACCTATTTTTTCATGATATGGTATCATTTTTAACCTTAAAATAACAACCGTTTAATCTATTTTTAACAATAAAGTAAATTATTTCAAAATGCAATGGTTTTGATTAAATTTATTAATGTTTTACTGCTTCATTGCTTCTCCAATATCCCTCTCCACTACTTGGAGATGGGGTGGAGATAAAAAATAAAAATGTTTTTTCTTTCAGTTTACAAAAAGAAAAAGATTTTTTACAACCTCAGCGGATTAGATTTCCAAATAAAAAAAAAGAAAAATGAATAGGATATAGGTAAAATAGAAGTTGTTTCGTTATTTCTTTATCTCTTCTTTTTCTTCAGATTCCAAAATACTCTTTAATATCTTAACTTTACCATCTTTAATAACTATATTATGGTTATTTTTAACAGAGTATTTTCCAATAGTTACAATTTCAAAACTACAGCCTGTTGCACATACACAAGGAATAGATGTTTTAGGGGGAATTTCAATTGAAATTGATTGTAACATATCTTCTGAATGATTTGTTATTTTAATGTTAGATTTTCGGATATTAATAGGTGCAATACCATTTTTGATTGTTTCTGTTGATTTTTTGATATGACAAATTCTAGTTGAAAGTGAAGTTGTTAACTTTATTATATATGTTTTTTCATCTTGATTTTCAAAATGAACACCATTAACAAAAACAGGTTGTGCTATTAATAGGTTTGAAAATAGTATTATACAAAGTATATATTTAAACATTATATCCTCTTGTTTTAGTTAAATTAGTAAATAATCGGATCTATTCTTCAACTCTTTCTCCTGACATTATAATTCCTCAAGATAATAAATCTTTAATCTATTTCAAAAGATATACTAAATGATTTTAAATATCATTTCTCTTCAATAAATCCTGCCTGCATATCAATATCAGCAATTCCTGTTATTTCATCAATTCCTCTAATATAACCATAAACAAAATATAATATTTTTTTACCATTAACTGTTGCAACTGTGGGTTCACCAATTGCAACTATTTTTCCAATATCATCCTCTTTTGAATATAGGCTTGCTATTGTTGTATCTTTTTGTAAAATCATTTCAGGTAAAGACCAATTTGAATTATTTTGATAATCATTTAAACTATCCTCTCCTTTATATGCAGAAAAAACAATATTTACATCTTGTGTAAAATATAAACCCTCTCCTATGAAAGTGGGTTGAATTGCCTCTTTATTTAATTGATTTACATTTTCAGGTAAAACAAGTTTTGTCCAATCTCCTTTGTCAGGAAAACTCCCTGAATTTAAAATATAAACAGATATTTTTTTGCTATCTTCATCATTATCATATTCATCATCAACCCAAATTGATTTTATATCTCCATCATTTGAATAATATAAAAAAGGATTTCCCTGTGTTCCTGAATTATCATTTAAATCAACAAGTTGAGATGGATAATTCATTCCTCTTTTTGGTGGATTACCTCTTGATGTTAATTCATAATCACCTAAATTTAAATTTTGTCCCAATTGAGTTGTTATTGTATAAATATCTTTACTATAATTGGTTGTAAAAGAATCACTTAAAGAAAAAATAATAGTATAAGAGTCATCATTATTCTTTTTAAAGCTTAATCCATAAGGTCCAATAATTCCATCATTTAAATCATTGAATGCTAAATAAAAGGGTTCTTTAAAAGTTCCATCATTTTGTTTTTTAAATCCATAAAACATTGTTGTTAAAGCATAAATTGGAGCTTCATCTTCATTTAAACCCCAAGAGGCAGCATTATGAAGTTGTTTTGTTCCATCAAATCTTCCTGTAAAAAACTGAGGTCTTTCAGGAAAAGTATATGTTCCAATAGTTTCATTTATCCAAGGATGATTACATTTTTCAGGAGAAAGTCTATTTGCTCCACAGCCTCCATTTTCTCTTGATTCCAAATAAACAAAAAAACTACTAAATCTGTAAGGTCCTGTTTGAACAAATAAATATTCTCCATCAGGAGTTATTGTAACTCCATCTTCATAACCTTCTGTATTAACAAAACCAGAAACAGAGATTGGTTGATTAAAATTTTGATTTACATTTTGTAAAACAATTGGTGTTTTTGAAACAGAAATCTCCTTATTATCATATTTATAAGAGACAGTTATAGGATATTCACCTGTTTTTAATGGAGTTACTATAAAAGAATAAGAACCATTTTTTTGATTTGTTATTGAAGATGTTGTTTGATTTAAATTTTTAACTAAAACATCTATTGTTTGCCCTGATAAAGGTACTCCATCTTTTGTTAGTGTGACTATAACCTCAAAAGGATTAGGTATTTTATCTGTTTTTCTTATAAAACTCATATCAATTGAGTAGATAGATTCTTTATCATTACTCTTTTTAGAATCATCTGATTCTCCACAACCTAAAAAGAAAAGAATACAAACTATCAATAAATATTTCATTTTACTCCTTTTCTTAAAATAAAAATGAATTATAGTTAAAAATTTAAAAAATATCAATAATACATTTAAGTTTTATAAAGTTTTACTGCTTCATTGCTTCTCCAATCTCCCTCTCCCCCATTTACTTCGTAAATTACCCCCTCTTACTCGCACCCTAAAAATGCTTTAGCATTTTCAGGGAACCCGCTTTTAC
>JAFGXH010000222.1 GCA_016936735.1 bacterium | reverse complement strand
GATAGCTATTGGAAGGGAAAACTCAATATTATTGTTTTAAAAGATAAAATTAAAAATTTTGATTTTAATCTTTTAAATAATGAAATTAATAATATAATTAATAGTTATTATAAGAGTGAAATTAGAACAAAATTTTATAAAGAGGCAATAGATGATTATTTAAAACAATATTCATTAAATGCATACAACAATGTTTTTAACAATAGTAAAATAGCTACTTTATTTGAATCAATTCTATCCGATTTAATAGTTTATTCACTATCAAATAACAAGGCAATTTTAAATAAAGTCACTTCAATATATAATAACATATCAATAAAAAGAGGTGATTTAGTTGTTTTAGAGAGTGATACTTTTATTATTTTAAAAAGTGGTGATTTAATCGGATTTGAGGCAAAAACACACTATAGTAGTGCACCTATTAAAGATTTAAACTCAAGAATAAAAACAATAAGAGATCTTAATGGAAAAAATAGATTTTATCTGATTTTTCCACTTACTAAAAAAGATATAGATTTTTTGAAAAAAGATAATATTAAAGATATTGATTTGCCAGATATTTTTAGTAATATGAAATTAACACAGTTTCAATCTTGGAGGTCTTTTATTAAACGAATAGATGAGTATAAAGATATCAAAGTGTTGGGTTTAGATGAGATTGAGTTAATTTTAAAGAAAGAGTTGACAATTAAAGAGAGGTAAAGCAGTGAAATGCATGATTAAAGATGTGTTAATATCTTTTTTAGGGAATAATGATATAAAAGGAATAAGTGGTTTTTTAAATGAAAAAGGGGAGCTTAAAGATAAATATGAAAATAGCAGTTTAGGACCTTTTTTAAAACTTTATACAGCTAATAGAATTTTAGGTGATATAGATTGGGGAGCAGTTCCAAAAGATTTTAATGAGATATATCTTTTTCTTGAGGATGAGTATAAAGATAATTATTACAAAGATAATATTATTTCTATGCTTAATAGAATTAGAGATGTATTGGTAGAGGAAAAAAACTCAGATAAGAGTTTTTTTAAAAATATAAACTTTGTAGATTTTAAAGATAAATCTGGTAAAAAATTGAATATTAATGATTTAACAGATATTACAAACTTTATTTTAGATTTTTTAGATCATAAATCTTTTGATGATGATACCATAGTATATTTTAATCAAACAAGTGGAACTCCTAAAATTCAATCATCTGCCTATATTTTAAATGTTTCTCCAAAATTAAAGGTTATAGATGTATTAGATAGAGAAAAAAAAATATCTATTCAAAAAAAAGATAACTCTTTTTTTAGTAAAATTTTAGAGAGTAACTTTTTAAACTACTTTAAAGTTAGTAATAATATAATTTGGAGTGGAATTGAGAGTGAGAGAAAAAAAGCAGATATTTTTGTTGAGATGGCATCAAACTATTTAAGTAAATCTAATAATAGTAAAATATTTGAATTCCCACTTCTAATAAAAGGTGAAAGTGGAACAGGAAAAGAGATTCTCTTTAATGATATTATTGAAAAAATCTCTTTTAAATTAGGATTGGGAGATAATTTTAAAAAAAATAAAGTTAGATCTCTTAATTGTGCAGTTTTTTCAAAAGAGCTTGTTGCTTCAGAGCTTTTTGGACATAAAAAAGGGGCTTTTACAGGAGCAGTTTCTGATAAAAAGGGTATATTAGATGAGGTTGATGGAGGTGTTCTTTTTTTAGATGAGTTTGGAGAGTTAGAGCCATCTGTTCAATCAAAATTTTTAAGAGTTTTGCAAGATGGTAGTTATTTTCCGATAGGGGGTGAAAAAGTAGAAAAATCTTTTTTTGTTTTAGTAACTGCAACAAATAAAGAGATAGAGAATAAAGATTTGTTTAGAGGTGATTTGTATTTTAGAGTTTCAAAATTAAAAATAGATCTTCCTTCATTAAATGATAGGGATAGAGATTCTAAAATACAGATAGTAGAGCGTAAAATAGAGGAGATAAAGGGTCGATTTTTATCATATTTACCTAATAATAAATCCCTTTTTGATGAAACTTTCGATTTTGAACTAAAAAAATATTTATTAGATAATGGTAGTTTTGAAGGAAATTTTAGAGGTTTAGAATCAAAAATAGCAGGGATTTTTGTTGATTTATTAGTTGGTAAAAGTTTAGATGATATTTTTAATAAAAAGAGTTCTGAAAAGAATAAAATCTTATTAGACGAGAAGAAAAACATTTCGGATTATTCTCTTGAAAGGGATATTTCTGATGAGTTTTTATTGAAAAAAATTTCGGAATCTTTTTTTAATAAAATCTCAAATAATAAAGATGAAGTTTTTAATAAAAGTAATTTTAAAAATATAATGAAATTAATTCAAGCAAAAATCTCTTATGAGATTTATCAACTCTCAAAATTAACTCAAAAAGATTTTGAAAATGAGTATGGAGTGACAGATAGAACACTTCAAAACTATAAAAAAGATCTAAATCAAAATGGAGGAGTATTCTCTATTAGTGAATAGTGTTGTTATATTAATTCAAATATCTTTTTATACAATAAAAATCAAATTACTCTTTTTTATAAACAATAAAAAATATAAGATAAGTGATTAGTTTTTTAAAGTAATTTCTAATTCATAAAAAAATAATAATTTGGAAAAACTATTGCTTTAATTCAATTAAACTTTTGAGGAGGGTATTATGGCAACTGTAATTATTAATGGAAAAAGAGTTGAGGTTCCTGATGGTTCAAAAGGAAAAGATTTAAAAGAGATGGTTCCAAACTCTGGAGAGGGGAGAAGAGTTGTTATTCAAAAAGGTATGGATGTTATTGATGTTGAGGATTATAAAGATTATAAAAAAGAGTTAATTAATGAGAAAGGAAAACCTGTTAAAATAACAACAATACCAGACAGAACTAAGGGAGCAAGTGATTAAAATTAATATTTTTATGCTATTATTGTTAAATATTTTATCAATTTAATAACATTTTATAGGAGGATACTATGTTTGATTCATTGTTATCAATATTAGAGATATTTAAAAATAAAACTAATACTAACAGTTACAATCAAGATTTAACCTATAATAATACAAGATATGAGAATTTAAATAATACTCAACAAACTACATTTAATAATAATAAGGCTCTTTTTTGGGGAAATCGTTCAGAGTATTCAAAATCTATTATTAAAGAGCAGGTTTATGATGTTGCATTAAATTTATATCGAAGTGGTATTGAGTTTGATGAAGAAAACTCTCATTGGATGGTAATTCCAGATTATAAACTACCAGCTAATTGGCATAATATTGCAAAAAAATGTAGACTTATGGTTCTATTTCCAACAGAGTATCCCAAAATACCTCCAATAGGTTTTTATATGGATGCAAATATTCCTCAATCTCCAGATGGTCACTTTTTTAATGATGCCTATCATGATGCAGATAAAGAGCCAATAAAACATGGATGGAAATGGTATTGTGTTTATATAAAACCAAACTCATGGAGACCTAAAAGGGTTAAATATAGTGGTGATTGGAAATATGGAGATAATTTATGGACATATTTAACACTTATAAAAGAGGTTTTATCAAATCCGAATTAATCATACCAATATTCTATTAATCTTTTTTTGGAGGATATTATGAGAGGAGTTGGTGATTATGTTGTGATTTATGATATCACTTGTGATAAAGAGAGGTATAGAGTTGATAAAATATTAAAGGGGTTTGGATTTAGAATTCAAAAAAGTGTTTTTGAGTGTACTTTAACAAAAAATCTAAAAAATCAGTTGATTACACAACTAAAAAAACTTAATGTAGTGACTGGATTTATAAAAATATATAGATGTGAATATCACCAAAATGGTGAAGAGATTGGAAATGCAGATAAGATAGAGGAGAGAAAATATATATCTTTTATTGTATAATCTCTATTTTAATCTATTTTATATTCAATTATTGATATTTTTTTTATAAAATGGTAAAAATATTTTATTGATGTTTTAAATTGTAGCTAAAAAGGAGATTTTATGAGTAGTTATTTAATTGTTACAATAGGTCAAAGAGATTTACAATTTGTTATTGATAATAAAGAGAACTATAAAACAGCAAAAAAAGTGGTAACTCAAAATGATTTAGAGTTGAATGAGAGTTACAAAAGTTATAAGTGGAGAAAACTATCATCTTTATTAGGAAAAGAGATTGATAATAAGGGTGGCTCAAAAGAGATGGATAGTGAGTTAAGAGAGGCTATTTTATCAAAAAAAGAGATTGTTTTTCCTATTTTTGAAAGATTAATTCTTTTTGTTCAAAAAACGATTAACAAAAATAGTGATTCCGATTTAAAAAAGATATATCTTTTTTATACAGATAGGCAGGAGTTTAAAAATAGTGGTAAATTAGAGAAAGATTTTACAAAAGATGAACCATACTTTACAGCAAAAGTTATTGAGTATTTTTATCCAGAGATAAGAGATTCTTATGGTATTGATGCAGATTTAGAGATTATTAAAATTCCATATAGAGAAAAAATTGAGCCATCTGTCTCTTTTGAGTTTTTTGATAGTTTTTTACAGAAAAATATAGATATAGATAAAAATTCGCATGTTTTTGTTGGTTGTGCTGGTGGTATTCCACAAATAAGAGAGGTTATTCAAGATTTGGTTTTATATTACTATCCAGATAATGCATTAATAACAGATCAACGAGAGGATAGTGAACCAGAGATATCTTCTCATCATATATATAAAAAACTTTATTCAACTAAAAAAGATTTGATAAAAATGGTTGAACAGTGGGATTTTTCGGGTTTTTATGAAAAAATAGAGAGACTTAGATTTCCTGAACATTTAAAAGGATTATCAAAGTATATATATTCTTGGTTGTATACAGATGTTAAAAATCTTCAATTAATCAAAGAAAATATTCCAAAAGATATTTCTGAAATTTTAGAAAAAATGGTTTCAAAAAAAGATGAAAACATAACTAAAAACAATCATCTTTTATTAAAAATGTTTGTTGCATTATCAAAAAAGGAGTACTCATTTGCATCAACACTTTGGATATCAATTGTTGAGAATTTTTTAGCCGATTTTTTAAAATATAACTATTCTAATTCTATTAGTGAGGATGGTGATTATTTAAATGTTTTTTTAGAAAAAATTTTTACAAATAAAAAAAAATTGACTAATATTCAGAATCAAATAAATAAAAAAAAGGGTGTTATAATTCATACAGATATTCGTTTAGATTGGAGAGTTTTTGATATAATTTATGGAAACTTAAATACTAAAAATGCAATGGCAATATATGAGGAGTTTATAACTGAATTTAAAAGTTTTAAAGATTTGAGAAACTCTTTTATTCATAGAGGGGTTATTGTTTCAAAAAGTGAAATTATGAAAGAGTTGAAAATTAAAGAGATAAATAGAGATGACCAGTTTATTGGAAGTGAAAGAGTTAAAAGATTTGTCTCTTTTTCAACAGGAGTTACTTTTGAAAACTATCTTATTCCATTATCAAAATATCTATTGGAGGAGTTGAGAAAGTTGGAGATTAAATATTTTGAAGAGAAAAGTGGAAAGATTGAGTTAGAGGATAAAAAGAAGTTGAAAATAGAGAGATAAATAGTTATAATAAAAGTAT
>JAFGXH010000221.1 GCA_016936735.1 bacterium | reverse complement strand
CCTCACCCCCTGCCCCCTCTTACTCGCACCCTAAAAATGCAAAGCATTTTTAAGGAACCCGCTTCTACGTGGCGATGGGGTGGGAAAGAAAGAGGGATGTGAAGAGAAATTCTTTGTAAAATATCTTTAACAAAAACATCTCTATCATTTGACAAAAAAATATTATTTGGATATAAATAGGAAGGTTTTGTAATTGTATATAAAATATAATAGTTTGATATTAATATTCAATTCTAGGAGGGGAAAATGAAACAGCTAAATATATTTTTTATTATAATTTTAATTTTTTTGTTTGGGTGTACAAAATCTGGAGGAGTTGATGTTCCTGAATGTAATTTTCACTCTGATTGTGAAGAGGGATTAATTTGTATATATGGTAATTGTGAAATAGATCTTTGTAAAACAGATTATTGTAAAAATGGAGTTTGTAGCTATGAATCAGGTACTTTTGAACCAGATGATTTTGTTGGTGGAATTAAGTGTGAGTGTGGTGAAAATAGTTATTTTCAAATTTTGTATGTATCTCCAGACAATGTAAGAAGAAAAGACCCACGTTTTTGTGAAACATATCCAGAGCTTTGCAATGATGCAAAGTATGATGAAGATATGGTAGTTGATTATATCTGTCATTCACAACAAGAAAAACAGTGTTCAACTTCATTAGAGTGTTATAATTTACTTACATTTAATTGTGATTCAATTACAAAAACATGTGGTTTTGGTTGTTTTAAGGATAATGATTGTATGGGAAAAGATGAATTTTGTGATCATCAGAATGATGAAGATATTTGTCTTTCAACAACCATTTTTAGTTGCCCAAATGGGCAATATTTTTCAGCAGTTGAGCAGAAATGTGTTGCAAAATGCACACAAAACAGTGATTGTTCAGAACGAGTTGCTCATTGTAATGAGGTAAGTGGGGTTTGTGTTTCAAACTGCACAACAAACGAAGATTGCACAGGTTTTAAATGGTCTGGTGGCTCTGTTTGTAACTCAAATGGATTTTGTGAGTAGGTTTAAAGAAGGTATGAATTCAAGACTATTCGATTTTAAGAAAAATCTATAAAAAAAATAAAAGAAACAGCAGAGTTTATATAAAGCTAAACTCATTGACTTTTAAAAATAATAGGGTTATAGTTTTTCAGTGGGGATGTTAATAAAGAGTATATAGATATTTATTTCAAAATTAATAATATAAAAGGATTTATGATGGAGAAAATTATAATACTTGATAAATCAAATATGGAAAATTCATTACAACTGATTTAAGTGTCTGTATAGATAGTAGATTTGATAAAGTGATAGAAAAATGAAAATGCCTGAAGAGATAGATAATCTACTATTTGCTCCTTGTGGTATGAATTGTATGGTTTGCTATGTTCATTTAAAAGATAAAAAACCATGCTCTGGTTGTAGATTAAATGATGATGGTAAACCTGAACATTGTAAAAAATGCAAAATTAAAAGTTGTATACAAAAAAAAGGATTAACATATTGTTATGAATGTTCTGAATTTCCATGTAAACAAATTAAAAGCCTTGAGAAGAGTTATAATAAACGATATAATCTTAGTTTGATTGATAATAGCAAAATGATTCAAAAAGAGGGAATGATTGTTTTTAAGATGTATGAACGTAAAAAATGGATGTGTAAAATTTGCTCAGGAGTAATATCATTACATGATGCTGAATGTTCAAATTGTAAGAGAAAATATTAAAATATGAGACCAATATTAGATATAAAAACAGATGCAGAGATATTTATTAACTTCTATTGGTTAAAAAATGAGTTACTCTCTTTTTGTAAAAGCCACTCTCTTTCAACAGTTGGTAGTAAAGATGATTTAACTAAACGAGTTTATAACTATTTAAAAACTGGAGAAACTATAACAGAAACTAAAAAGAAAAAAATTAATAAAAAAATAGTAAACTACCCTATTCAATTAGACTCCATAATACCAGAGGGATATAAAAATGATGAGAAACATCGAGCCTTCTTTAAATCTCAAATAGGAGAGCATTTTAAATTTAATGTTACCTTCATGAATTGGATGAAAGAGAATTCAGGCAAAACATATAAAGAGGCAATATCTGAATGGAATCGAATAAATACAGAAGGCAAACAAAAAAAGAGAGAAATTGCATCCCAATTTCAATATAATCAATATATAAGAGATTTTTTTAAGGCAAATCCAAAAGCAAAAATGGATGATGCAATAAAATGCTGGATGTATAAAAAATCATTACCTGGAGATAATAAATATGAAAAAGAGGATTTACAACATCTACAATAAGAAAATAGAGTTTATATAAAACTAAAATAGTTGAAATTTAGGAATAATGGGGAAAAATGAGATTAATTTACTTGTTAATTATGATGCTCCTATCAATATTACAAAGTTGTAAGAATAGTAATATGACTGAAAGAGTTATCACAAATAAAACAACTGTATTACTATTAGGTTCAATTCATGGAGCACATAGAGAGAATCCAAATTACTCTTTTGAACAGCTATTTTCAATTATTGATAAATTTAACCCAGATATAGTTGGAATTGAAATAAGAGTAGAGGATATTAATGAATCTTTTGAATATTTAAAAAAAAGCTATCCTCCAGATATGTTAAAAATTAAAGAGAAATACTCAAAAGAGAAGGTTATTGTAGGTTTTGATTGGTTGGGTGAAACAATTGAAGGAAAATTAATTCCTGAAAATTATTGGAAAGAGAGTTTTGATATAAAGCAGCTAGAGAGAGAATTAAATAATGACTCTTCTGAAATTGCATTAACAATAAAAAATGGTACTAAATTATATGATAGTTTACAACTAGAATTAATAAAAAATGGTAATGTAATTGAGTTAAATACAAAATATGAGGAGATTACAACGAAACTTTATGATAATTTTAGAACTCTTACAAAAAATAGTAAATATCAAAAATTATCAGACTACTATACAACTAGAGATGGTCATATTGATGAAAATATTATTCAAATAATAAAGAATAATATTGGAAAACGAATTATTTTTATAATGGGTGTAGATCATAGAGTATTTGCCTCATCTAAAATAAAAAAAGAGATTGGTGATAAAATTGAGCTTATTAATATTAAAGATATAGTAAATAGATAAAAAAGGAGAGAAAACTATGAAAATATTTTCAATTACTTTGATGTTGTTAATAGTAATGAGTAGTTGCTCAAAAACTAATAATTTACAAAAGATTGTAAATAAAAATATGAAAGGTGTTAATGGAACAGTTATTTTTCTTGATTTATCATCAGATAAAGAGATTGTTTTTGGCTCAAATTTAGTGAATATTAGAACAACACCCTGCTCAACGTTTAAAATATGGAACACTTTAATTGGAATTGAAAATAGTTTAATTAATTCTGAAAAAGATCCATTTTATAAATGGGATGGAGAGAGTCGTTCCTACCCTAATTGGAATAAAGACTTAAATTTACAAGAGGCTTTTCAATTCTCTTGTGTTCCTGCATATCAAATTTTAGCAAACAGAATTGGAACAAAAAACATGCAAACTTGGATAGATAAAATAGGTTATGGAGATAAAGATATTTCATCTGGTATTGATATTTTTTGGCTTCCAAGATTAAACAAAAAATCTATTAAAATATCTCCAAAAGAACAGGTATTATTAATCAAGAAACTTGTAAACAATCAATTGGAATTTACAGATAAATCTAAACAAATTTTAAAAAAAATAATGCTTGTTAAATCAACTGAACAGGGTACTCTTTATGGAAAAACAGGATCTGGTCAAAATATTGATGAGATTCCTAATAATAATATTGGTTGGTTTGTTGGTTATGTTATAAGCAAAAATGAGAAATATGCTTTTGCCTGTTTAATAAATGGAAAAGATATTACAGGAAAAAATGCACAAGAATTAGTTGAGAAAATAGTTATTGAAAGTAAATTATTATAAAGATTTGTTAAATAGTAGAGTGGTAGATTTATAATTTTAATTAGCTATATGGAGATAAAATGATAGAGACTGAACAATTAATTTTAAAACCATTAACTTATGAACAATTAGTAAAATATTTAAAATCTGATAATTCACTAGAGTCAGAGCTGAATTTAAACAAAACATCAAGAGTAATTTCAAAAGAGCTTCAAGAGGCATTAGAGGAGTGTATAATCCCAAGTGTTAAAGATAAAAATAAAAACTATCTATATTCAACAATCTGGACCGCTATTTTAAAAAGTGAAAATAGAATGATTGGAGATATCTGCATGTATGGAGAACCAAATATCGATGGTGAAATAGAGATTGGTTATGGAGTATATAAAGAGTTTCAAAATAGAGGTTTTATGACAGAGATACTTGAGGGGTTTATTGGCTGGATCAAAAAACAGGGAGAGGTAAAATCAATAATAGCATCAACAGATAAAACAAATAGTGCATCATCTAAAGTGCTTCAAAAAAATAGTTTTAAAAAAGTAGGGGAGACAGATATTTTATTTAATTGGAGATTGGATTTATTTATGTTATATATGTGATAAATAGATTGGAAAAGGAGAGAAATATGCCACAAATGAATAAAGGTGGAAAATTTGTGTTTGGATGGTCTTTAATACAGAATGATTATACTATTCAACTCCCAGAAATGGCTCTTGAGGAGTATAAAATATCATCTGAAAAAAAAATCATTTTAATATCTGGTAGTAAAAAAACTGGAGGTTTTTGTGTTTCACGCAAAGAGCTTATTGAAAATTCAAATATCAATAAACTATTTATATCAAATCCTTTACTAAAAAAT
>JAFGXH010000220.1 GCA_016936735.1 bacterium | reverse complement strand
TTGCCATAACTTTCGTGCAAAAACTGTTTTGTAACTGTTGCATTATCACAACTCCTGACACAGTGTATGACATTGCATCGCTTACATCGATGTAACTTTAGTACAAAAATCGATTTGTAACTCTTACATTGATATAACTTTAGTGTAAAAATCAATTTGTAACTCTTACATCGACATAACATCACAGAAAAAAACAGTTTGTAACTGTTGCATCGACGTAACATCACAGAAAAAAACAGTTTGTAACTGTTGCAACAAAGAAAAAACTATATCATCACCACTCAGTGGGTTAAAACCCACTGTTCATGTATGAATGTGATAGTAATTATATTTGTTGCAAGCAAAGAGAAATAAATGAACAGTGTACTTTAGTGCACTGCTAGATAAAAAAGTATGATTGTTATTACAGTTGCAACTATTGCAAGCATAAAAAAAGAGATGAACAGGGTACGAAGGGTTCCCAAAAAATGCAAAAGCATTTTTAGGGGTTCCGTTTTGTGCACTGCTAGATAAAAACAGGATAGAAATGATATATTATAGTGCACTGCAATGTAGAAATGTATGATTAAAACTAAGATTGTAAGTATTAAACAATCTACCTCCAAAAAAAAAGAGCAAACAGAATTAAAACATGTAGATTAAATTATAGATTATATATAGATATATCAATTACAATAGCCTGCTTTTTACAATCTACCATCAACTATATCTTTGCTTAAGAAGCTTTTTATGTCGTATACAATTGAGATATCTTTTTTTAAACTATTGATATCAAGATTTTTGAATTGCTGATGAGATACTGCAAGGATAACTCCATCATATCTGTTTTTGTTGAGGAGATTTTGATCTACTAAATCAATATTATACTCATGTTTAACCTCTTTTGAGTCTGCCCAAGGGTCAAATACATCAACTTCACAACCAAAATCACGAAGCTCAAGATATAAATCATTAACTTTTGAGTTCCTAATGTCTGGACAGTTCTCTTTAAATGTTATTCCTAATAATGCTATTTTTGCACCCTTAATCTGAATACCTTTTTGAATCATTAGCTTAACAACTTTATTTGCAACAAATATCCCCATGTTATCATTAATTCTTCTTCCTGAAAGAATAACTTGTGGATTGTATCCAATAGATTCCGCTTTATATGTTAAATAGTATGGATCTACTCCAATACAGTGACCTCCAACTAAACCTGGTGTGAATTTAAGGAAGTTCCATTTTGTTCCAGCTGCCTCTAAAACATCTTTTGTGTCAATTCCTAATCGGTCAAATATTAAAGCTAACTCATTTACAAATGCAATATTTATATCCCTTTGTGAGTTCTCTATAACTTTAGCTGCCTCAGCAACTTTTATTGATGATGCTGGATGAGTTCCTGCTGTTACAATTGATGAATAGAGCGAATCTATTCTCTTTGCAATCTCTACAGTTGAACCACTTGTAACTTTTTTAATTGTTGTAAGTCTGTTTACTTTATCCCCAGGATTTATTCTTTCAGGAGAGTATCCACAATAGAAGCCAATATTGAATTTTAAGTTAGACTCTCTCTCTAAAATAGGAACACAAACCTCTTCAGTACATCCTGGATAGACTGTTGATTCATAAATAACAACATCACCCTGTTTTAAAACTTTACCAACAGACTCACTCGCCTTTATAACTGGAGTTAAATCTGGTTTTTTATATTGATCCACAGGTGTTGGAACAGTTACAATATAGATATTACAACTACTTATATCACTAAGATTAGATGAACAGGTTAAACCATCTCCAATAACCTCTTTTAACTCCTCTGTTGTTGTTTCAAGAGTGAAATCTATACAACTATTTAGCTCATTAACTCTTTTACTATTTATATCAAAGCCTGTAACTTTATATTTTTTTGCAAACTCAACAGCAAGTGGAAGACCAACATAACCTAAACCAACAATACCAATGTGAATATTTTCAAACTCCATAAAATCCTCCTAACATATAAAAACTTTATTTAGAGATAATAGATAAAAACTGAGTTTTATTCAACAATTTTCTAAAAACATAATATATATTATGTTTTATTAAAGATTATAGAAATCTCTATACCAATTAATAAAATGGTTTATTCCCTCTTTTATTGTTGTCTCTGGTTTATAGTGAAGATCCTCAACTAAATCATGAACATCTGCATATGTTGCAACAACATCACCAGCCTGAAGTGGCATCATGTTTTTTATAGCCTTTTTGTTTAGTTTCTCCTCAATTGCCTCAATAAACTCCATAAGTTTAACAGGTGAGTTGTTTCCTATATTATATATTTTATATGGTGCTTTTGATGTTGATGGAGTTGGATTTTTTCCACTCCATTTTAAATCACCTTTTGGTGGATTTTTAATAACTCTTAATATTCCCTCAACAATATCATCAACATAGGTGAAATCACGAATCATCTCTCCATTGTTAAAAACATTAATTGGTTTATGTTCTAAAATAGCTTTTGTAAAAAGAAAAAGAGCCATATCTGGTCTACCCCAAGGACCATAAACAGTAAAAAATCTTAATCCAGTTGTTGGAATATTATAAAGATGACTATATGAGTGAGCCATAAGTTCATTAGATTTTTTTGTTGCTGCATAAAGGCTAACAGGATGGTCTACATTATGATTTGTTGAGAATGGTAATCCCTCATTTGCACCATAAACAGATGAGCTTGAGGCATAAACAAAATGTTTTACCCCAATATTTCTTGATGACTCTAAAACATTTAAAAAGCCAACAATATTACTATCAATGTATACATGAGGATTCTCAATAGAGTATCTTACACCTGCCTGTGCTGCTAAATTGCAAACTATATCAAATCTCTCTGAATTAAAAAGATTCTCTATATTTTTTCTATCTTCAAGATTCAATTGGATAAATCTATAATTATCATATTTTTTTGAGGGGGTTATTTTTCCATACTCTATTGAACTTTCTAAAACACCATGAATCTCTAGGCGTCCCCATTTTATTTTTCTATCATAATAGTCATTAATAGCATCTAATCCAACAATATCATAACCCTCATTAAGAAGTCTTGATACTAAATGAAATCCAATAAATCCTGCTGTTCCTGTTACTAAAATTTTCAAAATATCTCCATTTCAAAAGTTATCTTTTATATAAAAATAAAAACTTTATTTTTAACATTTTAAATTATATCTATTAACAGATAATGATTCAATATATTTTTAGTTATTCAATTATAGAGTTTGATATATCTGTTTTTGTATCTGAGTGCATTGATATTCCAGGAAGAGTATGCCAAGAGCCACCAATATTATTTTTTATAATAGAGTCCTCTAGTTTTATCTCTCCTGAGTGGTCATTTGAGACAAAAAATATTGCAGCACCATATGAATTAACCTCATTATACTCTATTTTTGAACCACAAATAGAGAGTTTCATATAGTTTCCATCATTATAAATAGCTCCTCCACTTCCTCCACCAGGTGTTCCAGATTGAGCAGGATTTCCACCATTTCCGATTGCATGATTATATGAGAATATTGAGTTTACAACTCTCCAAGAGACCCCTATACTACTAATAGCACCTCCATTTGAGCCAACATTTCCATATCCATCTGAACCACCAAATGTTGAGTTTGTTATATAAACAGGAGAATCCTCATACATATCAAAAACTCTTATTGCACCACCACCAACATCAGGACCTGTTGATGCACAAATATTATTAAAAAATCTACAATTAACAACTTTAAATAGTCCACCTCTTACCCAAATTGCACCTCCACCATCAAATTCACTCTCATTTTTTGAGTTACCATCAATAAAAGTTAAATTTTGAACAGTTAATCTTGGGTGATCTTGATTGTTACAATGTGGTGTTGTCCAAACTTGGTTAGAGTCACAGGTGTTCATATATAATATTCTTGTTTCACCTCCACCACTTAGGGTGATTTTTCCACCTCCATCAATAACAATATCTGGAGTCTCATTATTAAAAACTTTTGCAGGTTTTGAAAGTTTTATAGTATGAGGATTATCTCCACAATTAAATATTATAACTCCACCCTTTGCAACAGCATCAATAAATCTCTGTTCTGTGCAACTCTCTGGTGTTCCATCTCCAACAATAGTTTTAGGGTTTGATATATCCTCTAAGCCACCATCAGATGGAATAGAGCATTTACCATCTGGATTGCCTGCATCTAAACCCTGTAGTGGGTCTGTTTTAGGGTCATTATTTGAATCTCCACCACAACTTAATAGCATTACTAAAATAGTTATAAATATGATTTTTCCCATTTTATTTTCCCTGATTAGATTTTTTATTAACAATCTCCTCTATTTTCTTTAGTAATATTATATTTTCAGGAGTTTTTTTCCAAGAGGAGTCTAATATTTTTTTAAAATTGTCTAATGATGCACTATTTAATGCTATATTTTCCCAATATAATGGTAAAACAGAATCTGATAAGAGAATTTTCGATTTTTGAAACATCTCTTCCCCTTTTTTAAGGCTATTTTCACTAAAAGATGGCATTAATGATATATATAAAGCATAATAGCACCAAATATCACCACTAGTTGGAGATAACTCTAATAATCGATCAAAAAGAGCTGATAAATCATCTTTATAGGCAATCAAAAAATGTATTCCATTCTGATGTGTATGAAAAAAATGATGAATTGTATAAAATTTCAGTGCCTCAAATCCATCAATATTAATATATTTTACAGTTTGATAGATTTGACTCATATATATTGCATTTTTTTGAAACTCTGGAACTAGTTTTAAAAGTGCTTTATAGGCATAGTTTTTTCCCTTCTCAAAAAGCTCTCGATTATCTCTATCTTTTTGAATACTATTAGGAAATTGAGTGTATAAAAAGTAGGCTTTTGATAACTCTAACTCTATTTTTGTTCTACGATTTTCTGGAAGATCTAATAGACTCTCTTCCCATAAATTAATAGCTTTTTCTAAATTTTCAAAATTATCTCTTTTAGACCAATTCTCTCTTGCCTCTTTTGCTTTCTCCATTTGAGTTTTATAAATATCAACAATCTCTATTTTTTTCTCTTTTTTCTCCTCTTGTTTAAAATAGGAGCAAGCAATAAATGGTAATATAAATATAATAGTTAAAATATTTTTAGTATTCATAAAAGTTATATTAAATCTCTTTTAGAGATAATGAGGCATTTAGCTGTTCTAATATCAAATCTAATTCAGGCGAGATTTCACCAACATAATCTGATGCAATATATATTTTTAAAAAATAGTCATTCATTTTTTCAAGAGTCTCTTTTAATAAGTTTAGTTGATTCTCAATTTTTAAAAGATTATCTTTAGCTCTCTCTTGACCATAATTTTCAATAATAAAACCATATTGTTCCACTGTTTTTTTTAAATTCTGTTTTGAAAGCTCTATTTTTTCTGAAAAACCAATTGGTAGATTATATTTTTTTGCTGTTTTTTCTGCTAAACTCATCTCTTGATAGATCTCTTTTAGAATTGGATTGATTTTTTGAGACCTATTCTCATTACTACTCTCTTCCAAATCAAACTTTTTTATAAAAAGAATTATATATGGTAATGAAAAAGTAAAAAAAATCATTGCTAAAGCCAATATTTTATTTCCACGAATCAGAAATATAAACTCAAGAACAAAAAGTGGAATTAGGTAGATATATACTCTATTTTTACTCATTTTTACCTTTAACAAAAAAATATATAACTATTCAGAAAAATTAAAATAAAAAAGATTAAATCAATGAGTAAATCTTAAAAAATTAATCATAAATAGTTTTCACTGAATAGTTGCTAAAATTTAGTTTTTATATTTTTCAAAAACAGTAGCAAATTTATCCTCTGTTTTTAAATATATATCAACAATAAAGGGATCTATTGTTTTTCCTTTGTAATCAACAATCATTAATCTTGCAAGATCTAGAGGTAAACCTTTTTTATATATTCTATCTGTAGTTAAACCATCAAATATATCCGCAAAAGATATAATTTTTGCAGATAAAGGTATTTGATGTCCTTTTAGATGATATGGATATCCTGACCCATCATATCGTTCATGGTGTCCAAGAACAATCTCTCTACCTATTTTAAGTAGTTTTGAATCAGGAAATTGTTGGAGAAGTTCATCAAATATAGAGGCTCCTGTCAAAACATGTTTCTTTACCTGTTCATACTCCTCTTTTGTAAGTTTTGAATCTTTAAATAGAATTGCCTCCTTAACAGATAACATTCCAATATCATGAAGTAGTGCCATATCAGGAAGAATCTCTAAATACTCCTGATCAACAATATTGTTTAATAGGTTGTTTTCATAAATATAGTTAACCATTATTGCAGAATACTCTGATACTCTTTCAAGATGATATCCAAAATCCTCATCTTTATTTTCAAAGAATTTCAAAGCTCCCTTTAAAATTCCAATATAACTGTTGACAATTGCTTTTGTTTGAGACTCTAAAAGTAGATCAAATTTAGCCTGAAGTTTTGAAAACTTTTTTGCTATTTGTGTCTCTGATGTTATGTTGTAAAGTTTTAAAAAATAGTTTTGACTTTCAGGAAGGAATGCTCCAGAGACTTTAAATACAAAATGCTGAGACTCTGTTGAAACAAGATGAAGTGTTGTTACTGCTGTTGAGTTTTTCTGTGATATTTTATTTAAAAATGCAGTAAATTGTAGTGATGAGTACTCCTCTTGTGAAAAATAGTCTGTTAATTTTAGAAACTCATTTTTAAAACCTAAAATATTTTTAAGATATGAGTTTATTTCAAATATGGTATAATCTGGTTGGAGAGTAATTGTTCCAAAATCTTGATTCCCATCAGTTAAATAGAATAGTTTATGATTTCGTTCAATTAAATCGGTCTCAATTTTTGCAAGATTTCTATTTGATTCAACAAGATTCTCTATTGCGTTTTGGTTAAGATCCTGCATCTCCCAATAATCAAGTAGAAATGATATGTCAATAATAACTCTATTTAACTTTTCAAAAATCTCTAAATCATCCTCCTCTTGAATAAAGAAAAATATATGTCCAAATATATGAGAACGAAACTCAAGAGAGTTATAATAAACTCCTCCATTTTGTTGAAAAAAAGAGTATCCATCATATCCACTTAAGTCAGTTATTTTTTGAAATTTATCAATAGTTTTTAATGGATAAATATGATATCTTTTTGAAACAAGCTCCATAAATTCATTAAGATAAAAAATCTCTGAACCATTTTCATTTTGAATAGCAATTGCAGATGCCAAATTTATATCTCTTTCTAAAAAAAGAAGGATTTTTTTTAAAATATCCTCTCGTTCTATTATCTCTGTTGTATTTAAAATTTCAAAAAGAGAGTTCCGAAGCTCCATTTAAACCTCAAATTAGTTCATAAACAACCATTTTTTCAAAAACAATAAAACTGTTTTTGTTAGATTTTTAGTATTACATAACTAAAAAAAAAATTCAATTAAAACAGTCTAGAATAAAAAAAATCAATTCTATTTCTTTATTGACATTTTTATAATAAAACTTTAACATCTATTAAGTATTTTATTTAGTAATTATATTTTTAAGCACTATTTTTAAAAGAGATTCATATTTTTAATGGAGTGTTATGGATATAGATAAATATTTAGGTGTTTTTATGGGATTACTTATTGGAGATGCTTTAGGAGCTCCATTTGAAAGCGGTTTTTTAGAAAGATTGGTTTGGAGATTTATTGGGAAAAAGGCTGGAAAACAGAGATATACTGATGATACAGAGATGTCAATTGTTTTAGCAAAACATTTTATAAAATATAATAGATTTGAACCCAATATTTTAGCTCAAGAGTTTGCAAAAGAGGTAAAATGGTCAAGAGGCTATGGTAGAGGAGCCGTTTATATTTTAAAAAAAATAGAGAAAGGGATGAGTTATCAGAAAGCAGCAACTTTAAAATATAAAAATGGTTCTTTTGGAAATGGTGCTGCAATGAGAGTTGCAATAGTAACTATTGCTCTATTTAATAAGGGGATTGAAGAGATTTTTAAAGCTGTAAAAAATATATCAGAAACTACACACATGAATCAAGAGGCTATTGAGGGAGCAAAAATTATAGCATATATGGTCTATATGGCTATGAAGATAGATATTAATAAAATAGATAAATTACCATCATTAAACTTAAATGATTCAATATTAAATAATCTTTTATCAATAGTATCTCTTAAAAACTACAAAGAGAAAATAGAGTTTATAAAGGAGTCTATAAATGGAGAGACATTAACTAAGAGTGAGATTATTAAATTTTTGGGGAATGGCATTGCTGCAATAAATTCAGTTCCATTTGCCCTTTATTCTGCATTGAAATACAAAGATAGTGATATAAAAGATATGTTAAACTATATTTACAAAGTTGGTGGAGATACTGATACAATTGGTGCTATGGCTGGAGCTATTTGGGGTGCAATTAATGGACTATCTTCAATACAAAAAGCAACCTATTCTAAGATTGAGGGAGTTGATTTGATTATGGATTTGTCAGAGAAACTTTTTTTAGCTCAAAAAAATTAAAAATATGGACTTGCTGATATTGGAATAACCTCAACATCTCTTTCAGAAAATAGAGACTCTGTTTTTATTGTTTTTGATGTTGGATCTAACTCTTTATCAAGATATGGATCTCCAATATATGTCTCCTCTATCTCAACAACCACATCCTTTTTTCCATCATATGTCATAACATTTCCTGAGCAACTTTGAAGTGCAATATCGGCCTGTTTTGCTGCTGAGTATGCCTCATAGATTTTGCTAAGTGTATCTCTTGCAGAGTTAAGTTGTTCTCTTGACAAAAGATCCTCTATATTCATTCTATCATCTTCTGATCTTTTAAGATAACCCTTTATTGTCATAACATTATCATTAATACAGTTTAATTTCATTAAACTTTTCTCTTTTCTAGCATTTTTGAGAGCCTCGAAAGAGGAGTCTAACATTTTTTTCATTAATTCTATATATGAATCAGCCTTTGAAAGAATTGATCCCTCAGAAAGATCTTTAAATTTTTCACTCTCTCTTGTTATTTCGAAGTCTTTTGGTGTTTCAAAATCCTGTAATACTTGTGTTAATTTTGCAAGATCCATATTTCTAATAGTTGGAGTCTCTCCATCTTTATAAATAATGTATTGATTCTGAGTTAATGTTAAATCTGCAAACCTCCCAAGATTAGACTTAAAGTATAACTCACCTTCAATTAAATTAATTTCAGTTCCCTCCTCCTCAGAGTGAGATAACACAAATGTTGTTCCTCTTACACCTATTGTTACATGAGGAGTTTTTATCTCAAACTTATTTGTTCCAAATTTTTGAGATATTATCATTTTAATTTTACCAGATAAAAGAGATAGATTTGAGACTCTTTTATTTTTACCATTATCCACTAGAAACTCATCTAATTTAAAAAGTGAATTTTTTGAAATGTATAAAGATGAATCATCATCAAAAACAATTTTAACTGTTCCATTTGATGTTTTTATTGTATCACCTTGGAAAACCGACTCACTTACCATCAGTTTTGTATATTTATCTTTTTGAGAGCCTTTCCTAAAAGAGTCTCCATCTGTTCCCGTTACAACACCTATTTGATCTGTTGCAAATAGTGATGTTGTTATTATAAAAAATATTAAAATATAG
>JAFGXH010000219.1 GCA_016936735.1 bacterium | reverse complement strand
TTTTTAAGCCCCTCGCCCTTCGGGAGAGGGGTTGGGGTGAGGGGCTAATAGGATTTATGGTGAGGGGGAAAGTTAAAAAAAATATAAACATAGTATCAATTAATATATTTTTTATAATTTTTTTCTGTTTTCTACTATTTGAATATAGCCATTGAGTCAAAAGCTGTTGAGAATGTTTTTGATTGTGTTGATGTTAAGGTATCTCCTGTTGTTGATAACTTATATGTTTGTAATTTTTTAGTAGTTGGATTAAAAAGTGATATATAGTTATCTCCATTAAGCTCAACAGAACCAGATAGAGTATAACCAGAGGCGATAGAGTCATCAAAAACTCTTGTTGATATTTTTCCATCATTTGATATCCTGTTTATATGAACAAGACCACTTGATTTTTTATAATGAAAGAGATAACTATTATCAGTAAAGTTTAAACACTCTGCTGAGCTCCAACCTGTTGTCCAAACTTGATCATCTGTTCTTGTTGAAATTAAACCATCATCTGTTAATCGATTTATATGCATTGTTCCAACAGTTGTTTTTAAATGAAATAGGTATGGAATACTATTTTTATAGCAAACAGATGCAATATTCCAATCATTAGACCAATCCATCTCCTGAACTCTTGTTGAGACACCATTAGATGTTAATCTATTTGTATGAACTGTTCCATCTGATGATTTTAAATGGAATAGATATGAGTTTGAAACTGTATTTATAAGTTTAAAAACATCCCAACCACTACTCCAATCTGATTGAAACACCTGTTCACCAAATATTTGAACTCTATTAATAATTTTGTTAATAGTGACAGCTCCAGATGATAACTCCTCTTTTAAAAGATATCTTGTACCATTTAAATTATAGCCTATAAAATTTATTGCTGTTTTATTAAATGTTTTTGTTATCAATTTACAACCCAATTTACCATTTTTTAGAAGTTGATGAACCTCTAAAGAGCCTGTTTGAGATGAAAAAAGAGCTAGATATCCACCATCATAAATACCTGCCTTATCTCCACCTAAATATATACTGTTTTCAGAAAAAGCATAGAGTCTTTTAATCCTTTCGGCAGGATTTCCCATTATCAATGAGAAATATAAAATCTTTTTACCACTATCTGTTTTTACAAGAGAGAGTCCCTCTGGTTCATAATGCTTGTCTGTTGGATTATATTGTTCTGCAAGAGTTTTATCAATTGATATTGTAATATGAGATAGAACATCTCCATTAAAACTATAGGCATAAAGAAGTTTTGGGCTATTTACATCTGCATTTCCTGTCATTGCATAAATAATATTTAACTCATCATCAACTGCAACTCCCTGAAAATTTTGAGCACCAACAGTCTGAGCAGAGTTTAATTTAAAACGAGAAACTACTGCTGGAGTATTGCTTGTTGATAGTGATGATATTAAATCATTTAGATTAAATAGAGATATATAATCTTGTGAACCATCTCCAACTTTGGCTGCTCTAACTGCAATATATCGATTATTAAGTGAAGTTGATGGTGTTGCTGATGTCCAATCTGATGAAAAAATATCTTTTGTTTGTAAACTATTGTTTGATATATCTAATCTACTTACACCTCTATTACTTGCTGTTCCAGTCCACAAATATATTTTTCCATTACTTTTCTCAATACTTAAATCTTGACCATGTCCTAAAGCCTTCTCTCCTCCCCAAACTGTACAGTTATCTGTAATTCCACTTTGAAGAGATAATCTATTAATAAGAGTATCATCAATTCTATCCTGATTTGTTGAGAACATATCTGTTGTTGTGTATATTTTTTTACTACTATAATCAACAGCAAAACCCTGAATAACATTTCCAGCCTTCTCTCCAGATGGATATAACTCCATAACAAATTTAGGAGTTAAATAATTAAATATTGGAATCTGCTCTTTAACACAAACTCCATCTTTTAAACTATACTCCTCATCACACTCCCAAGCACAATTTGATTCATTTGGTTCATAAATATCTGTTTCAGTATTATAATGCTGAACTAAAACACCATTAGGATTTGATGAACTCCAATGAGAGTGTTCAACAACTCTGTTTTCACAATTAACAGTTCTATTTTCTAAAACACATATATCAATATCTTTTATAAAATTATCATCACACTCCCAACTACAACTATCTGCTGCTGGTTTATAAATATTTTCATCTATATTATAGTTTTGAGTTAACAATCCATTACTATTTGAATCACTCCAGTGAGCATTTTGTGGTAAAATATTTTCGCAATTAACCTCTTTTGTTTCAATAAAACATAAATCTAAATTTTTAACATAACCATCTATACATCTATATTGACAACTATTTTCACTTGGCTCATAAATATCTAATTCACTATTATATCCCTGAACAAGATATCCATTAAGGTTTGAGTCATCCCATACAGAGTTTTCTGGATTAGAGTTTTCACACATAACAACTCTAGTTTTATTTACACAATGCTCTCCTACTCTATAAAAATCATCATTACAACTCCAACTACAGGAGTCTGTTGTTGGCAGATAAACCCCCAACTCTTCATAATAGACTCTATCAATATATCCATCCTCATTTGGAGATGAGTAGTGAGAGTTTTGAGGTAAAATATTACTACACTGTTCTCTAATTCCCTCGCTTAAACATTTTACCCCATCAGAAAAATATTGAGAGTCACATCTCCAACTACATTTTTTTGGAGAGCTCCAACCAAAACTCTCAATGTAATATACATCCACCATCTCATCAATTTGAATTGAATTTAAAGGTAACTCATCAACAGTTAGGTTTTCACAAGCAATTTTTTTCCAGTTAGATATACATTCACCATTTTCTAAATGATAATCTGAATCACAACTCATATCATTTAAAAATCCTGATTCATCTCCACAAGATAATAGAAGAGATATAAAAATATATAAAACTCTTTTCAATAACATAAAAACTCCAATATAAAAAAAATAAGACAAACTGATTCTATATTAATTGTTATAAAATTCAATCGGTAGAGTTACCTACTAAAGTATATTTGAAAATATTTTATTTTTGATGATAAAAGATTGATATGATTTTAATAAAATAGATTTTTATTTAGATTCACTATTTTTAGGAAAAGCATTTTTAAGAAATTTATAAAAATAGTCAATACCACTCCATAATGAAAATGCAAGAGCAATATATAGAACAATATTTCCTAAATAGTTAAAATCTACAATTGGTTTATAAAATAGTAGATTCCAATAGTATGTTCCATGAACTAAAAGAAACATCATTGCGAACATTTGAAAAGCTGTTTTCCATTTTCCCCACCAAGATGCTGCAATAACAACCCCCTCTGAGGATGCTAAACTTCTTAAAGAGTCAATTGTTGTATCTCTTAAAATAATCAATATTGCAACCCAAAAAGGGATTCTATCTAAATGAACAAATGCAATTAACATTGCATTTATTAAAAGTTTATCAGCTAAAGGGTCTAAAAATTTTCCTAAAACAGATACTAATCTCATTTTTCTTGCGAGGAAACCATCAAAAAAATCTGTAATTGAGACAATTGTAAATGTCATTGGGGCCCAAAAATGAAAAATTGGAGCTGGTTGATATATAAAATATATAATCAATGGAATTGCAAGTATTCTTAACATTGTCAATGAGTTTGGAAGATTAAAGAAATCCTGTTTTAATGTTTTAGCCATTATTTCTCCCTTATTTTAAGGTAATATGTTAACTCTTTTAATTTTTCAAAATTAAATTTACAATTCTCTAAAATATTTAAAGCAGAGGAGGTTAAATAATCAATCTCTTTTTTAGTATCAGCAATTCCTAAAAAATATGGATATGTCTTTTTATTTTGCTTCAAATCTTTTTGAAGTTTTTTTCCAACACTATCCTCATCACCAATTATATCAAGAAGATCATCTTTTGCCTGAAAAGCTATTCCTATTTTTTTAGAAAAATCAACTAAGCTATCTTTAATTTTTAAATCACACTCGGTGATAATTGTTGCAAACTCAATTGGAACTGTAATCATCTCTCCTGTTTTTAAACTATGAAGATATTTCAATTCATCAATTGTTGATGATGGATGTTTTAAATCAATAACCTGCCCTTTTATCATTCCCTGAGCACCAGCAGCTTTTCCTAACTTTTTAATCAATTGAAGTTTTATAGAGTCTGAGTATTCTGTTTGAAGTAACACCTCAAAAGCGGTATTTAAAAGAGCATCTCCTGTTAGTATTGCAATATCCTCTCCAAACATTTTATGAACAGTTGCTTTTCCTCTTCTTAAATCATCATTATCTAAGGCAGGTAGATCATCATGAATAAGAGAGTATGCATGAATCATCTCAATTGCAAGAGCAGAAAGCCACAATGATTTATCATCTTTTTTTGGATTAATAGATAAAGTAGTTTCAACTAATAAAGATGCACGAACACCCTTTCCACCATCAAGAGCATAAAACATCGCATCTTGAATCTCTTTTGGAAATTGATAAAATCCATCAATTGTAAAAAGTGTCTTAATAACCCTTTTTTGATTATTTTTTAACCATTCCATATCATCTCTTTATAAAAAAAAAGCCCCCATTCGGGGGCAAAAAAATATATACAGTCTATTTTCTATAACATTCTAGCATAGAACTCGATGATGAAGCTATCTTGAATTTCGATAGGAACATCAGCTCTTGTTGGCCACTCAACAAGTTTTGCAGAGAAAGATTCAACATCTCTTTGAATATAGTTGAGTTTAAAAATTGGTCCATTTTGGAAAGTTTCATTAAACATCTCTGTTTTTTTTGATTTCTCACGAAGAGAAACAACATCACCTGGTTTACAGGAGTATGATGGGATGTTAACTTTTTTACCATTTACAAGAAAATGTCCATGATTAACCATTTGACGAGCTTGACGAAGGGATCTTGCGAAACCCATACGGAAAGCCATATTATCAAGACGAACCTCTAAAGAGATAACAAGGTTATCACCAGTCACACCTTTTTTAGCAAAAGCTTTCTCAATATAACGACGGAACTGTTTTTCAAGAACACCATAATATGCTTTTAATTTCTGTTTCTCTTTTAAACGAATACCATAGTCAGATAGTTTTTTACGATTTTTTCCATGAACTCCAGGACCTGAAGTAAGTCTACTTTTTTCTCCATCTAATCTTGGATGGTAAATAACATTAGCTCCTAAAGAGCGAGCAACTTTTAAACGTGGACCAGTATAACGTGCCATAAAATCTCCTTTAATCCTTGACTTTTGTCAATTAAGTATAGAACCAAATATCTATACAGTTTTTAATAAGTTATTAAAATCCAAGTAAAGATTTTAACCGCTAATTTATATACTATTTTATAATATTTGTCAATCTATTTTTTGAAGGTAGATTTTTCGAGTAGCAATAAAAATCTTAAATTCATACCTGTAGATTTTTTCTCTTCATGTCTTATCCTTTTCGCAAAGCGAAAAAAGTGGAGGGGAAAATTTGGCTATGCCAAATAGGAGTTCTTTTTGTGTACTGCAAGAATAAAAATATATTTTGATTTTATATTGCGTAATATCAATTAATAATATACTCTATATAAAAGAGTTAAAATATTAATTTTAATTTTTAAGGAGATATTATGATTTTTAAAAATCTGAAAAGCTATATATATTTTATTGTAGTTTTATTTTTTGCTATAAATATTTATGCCTCTAAAAGTGATAATATTATTATTAAGGCAACAGTAACTCAATATAAAAAACATGATTTGCATACACAAATTGAGAATGAGCCATATGAGTGGCATGATTTGGTTATATTTAAAATTAATGAGCCTAAAAATCTTAATAATGAGGAGTTAGAGATATTTTTATCATCTGATAAACCTGAGTTTAAGTTAGTTGTTGGTGAAAAATATAGTTTTAAAATCAAAAAAGAGCTGTTTGATAAAAAATCTAAAATGCAGCTTTTTAGTGGAGCAATTCAAGAGTTAAAACCCACTGAATGCAAATAAAAAATATCACCAACTCTGTTTTCTGTTTTTGATATCTTTTTTTATACCCTTTACCATTTTTCCAAACTCTTTATCTTTTTTTCTTCGTTCTAAAAGAGTAGATTCAAAATGTTGTTTCTCTTTCTCCATTTTAAGATAGTTTTGATATGAGTTTTTATCAATAACATCATTTTCAATTGCCTCAATAATTGCACATCCTAACTCATTTTTATGTGTGCAGTTTTTAAATTTGCAATTTTTTGATAACTCAATAATTTTATCAAAAACAATCTCTAAACCTTTTGAACTATCTCCAATTCCAACCTCTCTCATTCCAGGATTATCAATAAGAATTGCTCCATTTTCTAAAACAGTTAACTCTCTATGAGTTGTTACATGTTTTCCTTTATTTGTGCTTTTACTTATCTCATCTGTTTTCATAATATTTTTACCAGAGAGATTATTTAAAAGTGTTGATTTTCCAACTCCAGAGGAACCAAGCATGCAATATGTTTTCTCTTTTTCAATAAATTGATTAAGTTTTTCAAAACCTACATCTGTTTTATTACTAATTGCAACAATTGGAACATTTTTAACTCTTTGATTAATAGATTCAATAATATTTGATAAATCATCATCAGATATTAAATCTATTTTTGTAAGAACAATAATAGGGGAGACTTTTGATGTGTGGCAAATTGTTAAATATCTTTCCAATCTATTTATGTTGAAGTTATTGTCGGTGGCCTGAATAAGAAGAGCGTAATCTATATTTGTAGCAATAATTTGAATCTCTCCAAATTGACCAATAGCCTCTCTAGATATCATTGTTAATCTTGGAAATATTTTATGAATTATTGCAAATTCAGAATCATAAATAGTTAAAGCAACCCAATCTCCAACTGCAGGAAAATCCTCTCTACTTTCAGCAGAAAACCTTAAATTTCCTGTTATTTCTGCCTCTAAATCTCCAAACTCTGTTTTTACAATATATCTCTCTTTATGTTCTAAAATAACTCTTCCAACTTCAAATTGTTGAAGATTATTTTCTATTCTTAACTGTTCAAACTGTTTATTATATCCAAAACTTTCTAATTTCATTGTAAATTCCTGTTAGCTAATTGCAAAATTTTTTTTGCAAATGGTAAAATAAGAAAAAACTCCTGTGAAACTCCTTTATAAACTAACTATAATAGTTAGGAATCTCAAATAAGAGCACAAATTTTAACTTTTTTATCTATTTTAGCCACAAGTGAAACTATTAATGAAACTTTATTAATTATAAATCTTCTCTCTTGTGGCTAAATCAAACACTCTCCAAAGCTCTAGTTGTTTTCTCATTTTTAATCATAAATACCTCCCTGTTTAATAAATTAATAATAATCAAAAAAACATATTGAAAATAGTGGATTTTGAAAAAAAAATCAAATAAAATATCTAAATTATGAGTAATTATGTTTTTTATTCAGTATTATATTAACTTAAGATTTTTATATTTAATTAATTAGAAATATGATTTATTAATTTTTTTCTAACTCAATCACTTTTAAAATCATTTCATCTTTTAATAAATTTTCATTAATAGGTTTATTAATAATATAATCAGGTATTGTTTTGAATTCCTCATTACTTAAACCACTTGAATCTGTTCCTATAGATTTTGAGAATTGAATTAAAAACCCACTATTTGGTAATACATCAAACCAAGGATCACTACCAATCCCATCACCACCTGTTACTTTTCCTATGATAATAGCCCACTTATTAATTTTTGCAAATACTGCAAACATTTCAGATGATGAGTATACTTTTTCATCAACAATTAAATAGATATTCCCTTTAAATTTTATTGAGTTTGTTGATGGTTTTAATATATTTATTTCTTCTTGATAATATAAGAATGATTCTTTTATTTCTTGAGATAAATTTGGAAAATTTTGAAGATTAAGATCTTTTATTTCCTTAAATTGAGGTTCATTTGATGATGGATTTTTGATTAAGAAATTTGAAATTTCTGAATACACTTTTCCCTTTTTATAGAAATTAAATGTTGAATAAGTAATATCTTCAGTGATTATATTAGGAACTAAAAAATCACTCCAATATTTTGAATCTCCACCACCATTGCCTCTAATATCAATTATTAAAGCACTATAATTTTTTATTTTTTTAAGATAAGAGCCTATTTTTTGTTCATCTAAGTCTCTAAGTGGTTTTCCTAGCATTTGTTTTATTTTAATATAGGCAATTTTATTCTCAATTATATCTTTTACAATACAATTTTCATTTGCAATATTTTTATATTTTTCATTTTTTAAATCATTTTTATTTAAGGGTTCATAATCTTTTGTAATATTATAACGAGATAACATAACTGGATTATTTAATGGAGTTAATAATAATTTTTGCCAAAAAGCAGGAGAATCTTCAGAACAACAAGTAGTATATATTTTTCTAATAAACTCTACAGATTCTTTGTTTTTAAATA
>JAFGXH010000218.1 GCA_016936735.1 bacterium | reverse complement strand
TTTAAGCCCCTCGCCCTTCGGGAGAGGGGTTGGGGTGAGGGGCTAATAGGATTTAGGGTGGGGGTTCTTTTAAAATTTAAAAAAAAGAACTAAAACCAGTTTCCACCGAATAGTTAGCCTCTATAATTCCATCTCTTAAACTTTTAGTTGATAGAACTATTTTCTCTGCATCAAAAAAATCTAAAATAGCCCAAAGAATCATTGAACCAGATTTTACAACATCAGCTCTTCTTGAGTCTAATATATCAAGATGTTTTATATCATCTGGAGAACTATTGTTAAAAAAGTCGTACCATTTATAAATCTGTTGGGGAGATAACTCTAAAAGATGAATTAAATCCTCCCGAAATGATGAAAGTCCCTTTTCAAGAGTTCCAATCGTTGTAGGAACACCACCTAGCCCAACAAAAGTTTGAGATTTTTTTGAAAATTTAAACTTTTTTAACTCATCGAAAACATGATTTTTTGTTTTTCCATCAAAAGATACAACTCCAAAAGGGAATGAGAAGGATTCAGTAATCTCATTTTTTTCAATAAAAGATATCTCTGTGGAGCGTCCACCAATATCAATCAAAAAATAGTTATTGTAATCAATGAAATCTGGTTTTGCACCTAAAAAAGAGAGTTGTGCCTCTTTCACTCCATCAATAATAGAGAGTTCAAGAGAGTATTTTTTAGCAAAATAGGATATTATATCGAAACCATTAATTGCATCCCGATAGACTGCTGTTGCATTTCCAACAACAGTAATTGGAGCAAACTCTTTTACTAATTCACTAACTTCAGCAAAAAAAATATCCAATTCAAATATCTTTTGTGCAGTTATAAACCCTTTTGAGTCTAAACCTCTTGCTGTTTTTGTATAAAATATTTTATCAAGAGCAGTCTCTTTTTTACTATTTACGATTTTTAAAAAGGATGTATTTGAACCTAAATCTATTGCACCAAAATTCATAACCACCTTATACTATTTTCCAAAAAGTTTTGACCATATTTTTGAGAAAAATCCCTGTTTTTCCCCATTTTTTTCATCAGTTTTTTCAGATTTATTATCAGAATTATCTGATTTATTTTGAGTTTTTTCATCTTTTTTATCAGATTTCTCAGAATTCTTTGAAACCACCTCTTGGGAGAAGGTTTGGGGGTGGGTTTTTTCATCTTTTTTTGTTGGGGTAGATTCAGATAAATCTGATGAATCTGTTTCCCTATCTTTTGAATCTTTTTTATTATCAAATTTTTCTGAAGCAGAGTTTTCAACCTGAACAACATCCAACTCTGGAGCAAGATTTTTAAAAAGATTAATCAATTCGCTATTCCCTTTCTGTTTAGCTAAATCTAAAACAGATGAGCCAGAACTATTTCTTATTTTTAAATCTGCATTAAAACGAATTAACACACGAACGATGTTAACTCGTTGTTGCCAAGTTGCAATTGCGATTGGTGTATTCCCACTATTATCAATATCATTAATTGGTGCTTTACTTGTTAAAAGATAGTTAACAATAGTCTCATCACCACTAGCAACAGCATGAAAAATAGCACTATAACCACTATTATCTTTTATTTTTAGGTCAGATTTTTTAACTAACTCTGTTACCATAATAATATTTTTCACATCAATAGCATGCATTAATGCTGTCATTCCACTATTATCCTGAATATTCACTTGAGGATACTTTGATAAAATAGCTTTTGCAATATCTGTTTTACTATTTTTCACAGCAACAATTAGTGGAGTCTCACCTAACTGATTTTTTACATTAATATTTGAAATTGATAACACTCTATTAAATTCAACAATATCACCACTAGAACATGCATCAAAAAGTTTATCTTGTGTTGATTTCTGAGGCTCTGTTTTTTGTGTTGTCTGATTATTTTGTTTTGAATCAAAAAACTGAATGATTTTTGAATCATTAGTTTTTCTTGCAAGATCATAAACAGTCTGCCCTTTTTTATTTGTTGTCTGTAAATCGGTTGTATATTGAATAAGAGTTGGTATAACAAACTCCTGTTTCTGTTCAATAGCCCACATTAAAGCATTATATCCATTTTCATCTTTAATAGTTGCAGATGCACCATATTGAAAAAGGAGTTTAATAATCTCTCTTGAACCTTTTGAGGCAGCATAAATCAGTGGAGATATACCAGATGGATTTTGATAATTAACATCTGCTCCGCTATCAATAAGTGTTTTAGCAATTGTTTCAAATCCATAATATGATGCTAAAAGAAGAGGAGTTGTTCCGTTTTTGTTTTTACCATTTGGATTAACACCTCCACGAAGTAGCTCTCTAACTTTTCTATCATCACCTTTTTGAACAGCCTGAAGTAGTTCATCAATAGTTCCAGCCTCAACTTTTATATAAGAGGTGTCTGTTGATAATGACCATCCTCTTGAGTTACAAAAAGATTCAACATAGTTTTGACAATCTTTTTCTGATATAGAGAAAAGTCTTGCCTGTTTAACAATCTCATCAAGCTCTGCAGGATGAATTGAGCCATCAATTCCAGCAATCTCAATAAATCTATCGAGCTGTTTTAAATTGTAGTATCTCAAAGTATCATCATACTGCTTTTTAGACTCATCTGATTTAAATATTGATGTTGAAAATCCTAAAAGTTCAGATGTTGAAGTAACCTCTGCTGTTTTATTTGAAACTCTATTGTTTTGAAGATATAACTCCTCTGCTTTTTTTCTTAATATAATTAAATTGCTATTTTGATTTAATCCAAGAAAATCATAAATATCTTTTTTTTTCAAAAACATTAATGATTCATCGATTTTTTTTACAATTGAGTCAGATAATAGTCCCTCTGGTTTTAAATCGGAGACTCTACCCTCTTTTTTAATAGACGATGTGGTATTTAAAGACTCTTTTTTTATTGAAACAGGTATTCTATTTTTAATCTCATTCTCAGAAAAATTTGGAAATTTTCTAAAAATCTCAGAGAGTTCCGACTCTAAAACAAAACTTTTTGATGAAACAATTCGGATAACATCATCTAAATCCTCCTCATCCCTTTTTTTATCACTCACTGTTTTTTTTAGGGCATCATTAGCCTCTATTTTTCTTTGAACAGGATCTAACATTACAACTTTCATCTCTTTTAATAGAGATAAAAAATATTGAGCCTCTCTACCTTTTGATGGATGATTTCTAAGTTTAGACCAATCTCTCTGTTTATTTTGAATTGCCTCTAAAATAACAGATTCACTCTCCTCAGGAGGTGTTAAATTGAGCTCTAATAAAATATAAAAATTCTCTTTTCTATCCATTTTTCACCTATTATCTCTATATTTTTGTATAAAACATATAAAAACATAAAGTAAGATATATCATTGAATAAATCTTGTCAAGAAAAGAGTTCTATTGATGCTTTTTTGTTTTTTTCTATTTTTTCTTAAAAAAACAGTTATAATAAAGAAAAATAACTTTTATTTCAGTTATAATTATTGTAAACTAAAATCGATTGATCTTTTTACTAAGGTTTTTTTTATGGATAAAAAGCAATATATATTATCGCTTGTTGATGAGTTTCATCTTTTTAATCACCAAAGAGTTCTCCAAATTCAAGACAGAGAAAAGGATCCAATACCAACAGTAATAACTCTTGTTCCATATATGATTGCAGGAAATTTTCATTTTATTCCTGGCTTTAATAGAGTTTTAAGCTCATTTGCAATTTATCAATTTCAGATGAATGAGCGTCTTAAAAGTTATGTTAGAGGCTATTTTAATCTTCGTGAAGTACCAAACATTGGAACAAAGTCAAATGCAGAGATAGTTGCAATATATATATATTACGACTCTCTATTTGAAGACACATTACCATTTTTTATATTTTACAATCAGAATCTATATACATCAGAGATAAAAAGCTATCTTGAAAATAAAGTATTAATGATTGAGGAGTGGATTGAAAAAAGATTTAAAACAAAAATATCAATATATCTTTTACCAGCAGAGAGTCAAAAAATCATAAAAATCAAAGATAAGCATTCAATAACAGTTTTTGATTTCTATTTGAAATCGATTCACTTAAGTGGTAAAAATCATTATGGTTTTTTACTCAATAAAAATGTAACTGAAAAACAGTATAAAGAGAATATCTCAATACTGAATGAACATAAATGGTTAAGCCAAGAGAGTTTTTTTGATTTATCCTATTTTGAAATAAATAAAAGAGAGCTTCATAATCTTATTTCGCAATATTTAGATGATATTTTAAATTTAAACTTTAGAGTATTTCACAAATTAATATACTATCACTCTCTTTATCAAATTGACAACCTATCTCAAATATATCAAAAACAGATCTCTGAGGATTACTATTTTGAGCTTCAAATAATAAAACAGTTTAGTAATCTCTCTTTTAAAGATTTAATGTTAATTGAGTATATATTTCTTCAACAAGAGAAAATTTCTGATTCAAGAAAAGAGATGTTTAAATCTCAAATGGGGCGATTTGAGTCTCTTAATTTTTTAGATGATTCAAACTTTAGATATAGAGAGTATATTGAGATTAATAAAAAATTAAAGCAGTTTCTAAATCTTCTTATAGAGATGTATAAAGTTGAAAATAGAGTTATTAAAAGTTTTTTTCAAAACTATGAAAACTCAATTCCATTTGAAAATCTACTTCAAATAAGATTTGATTCAGAGTCAATTATAATTCAAAATCATAATTCAAAATGGGGTGTTTTTCAAATTTTTGCAAAAACAGCAAAGCCATTTTATGAAGAGATTTACACAACAAACTCTCTTATGAAAACTCTTATAATATCTCTTCATAATAACTATTTTTCTAAAACAGTTCCACAAATAAAATCTAAATCTCAAACAGTAATTGATGAGAATAGTAATATAAGTAGACTAAAAACAAAACTTGTAAAACAGAATCTATCTTTTCAGAAAACTATTGATATCAAAACAGATATCCCAATAGTTGAAGCAATTCATATTTTTATAAATTTAGGGATTGATGGACATCAAAATAGCTCTCAAAATGGACTGTTTAAAGGATATAAAGATTACTCCTATATATCTGAAAGTTGGGATCCTTTAAACTATGGATATCAGAAAAATAGTCATATTAGTGATTTTACAGTTGTATTAAAAAACTCTTTTCAACAGATTTCACATTTTGAGTATCAAAGTGATGAGTCTGTTGTTTTGGCAATAAAAGATATATTTTCAACAACATATAACTATAATCCATCTGCAGAGGTATCAATACAGATTTTTAATGGTGAGATATCAAACTCAATGATATTTAGATTGAAAAAACTATTTGAAAATGCTTATAAAACATTTTCAAATAGATACTCAATGCTTTTAACATCATTTAATGGAACACTATATTTACTTAAAAAAACAGATAAAATTATAGATGCAATTATATATCAAAATTTAGATGTTTTTTTTCAAATGCTTTTAGATGAGGAGAAGATAACACACTACTATGTTGATGATGATGTTTTAGAGTTATCATATTTTTCAAAAATAATAACATTAACAAGAGTTGGATATATTCAGATATTCTATTTTCTTCACTACAAAGGAAACTTTTTATATGTTTTTGATGAGGATAATCATTTTTATTACTTCAGAAATTTTAACATTCAAACATTAGGAGATACAGTATCTCTTGCAATAAATCATATTAAAGATAATGACTCTATTAAAAATATTGAGATTTATAGTATTGAGGAGCGAGAACTTAATCAGTTTGAAATTCAAGAGGTTGATTTTAATCGATTCCAAAATACAGATTTCATATCATCACCATACAAATGTGTTGTTGAGGGTATAAAATCAAGTAATGAGAATTTTTTTTCATTTAGAATAAATAATAAAATTTTTTCACATAAAGAGTTTGGAAATAAAGCCTTTATAAATCTTATAAAATATGTTGGCCTTAATCAACTAAATGATATCCGTTTTTGTGATTTAAAAACGCAATATCTAAAATCAGGAGTAACATATAGAAATTTTAAATATAAACTTGTTGTATATCAAGAGTTGAAGCAATTAGTTACAACACTTAGAGATAAATGGTTATAATATTTTTTTAAGGGTATATTTTTCGAGCAACAATAAAAAACTTAAATTCATACCTAATTTTATAAATTA
>JAFGXH010000217.1 GCA_016936735.1 bacterium | reverse complement strand
TTTAAGCCCCTCGCCCTTCGGGAGAGGGGTTGGGGTGAGGGGCTAATAGGATTTAGGGTGGGGGTTCTTTTAAAATTTAAAAAAAAGTAACTAAAACCGATTTCCACTGAATAGTTACGAGAATAGTTCTATTCTGATTCATTCTCTATTAATGAATCATTATTATGAAGAATATTTTCATCAAATTTATAGAGTTCATATTTTGGATCTTTTGTTTTTTCAGAAAAATCCTCTTTTTTAGGAGATGTTTTTCTCTCATATTTATATTTTTTCAGATAAAAAAGTGGTTCATTCTCTAGCATAACTATATTTCTTGCATGTTTTACAATTTTTTCAAATGCCTCAACATATTTAGCAAAATAGAGACCCAATATAGCCTCCTCTTTTTTATCTAAAATATCTTGATTAAAATCTACAATAGCTTTTTCAAATGCAGAGAGAGTCTCCATAATTCTATTCGAATACTCTTTATATTTCTCATCAGTACAAAGATTATCTGGGTTTAAATTATTACATGTTTCAATAATAATTTTATCTGTTAATAGATATAGTTCAACCAATTTATCCATAGATTTTTTAGAGAACCATATCTTTTTATCCATTTTGTTTTTTGTTATAGAGACTAAACTTTCAATATGATCTCCAATTCTTTCAAAATTATTGATAGCTTTATTTAGTTTTTGTAACATTATTGATTGTCGTCTTGAAAGTGTTCTTGTTGATAAATCAAGAATATATTGTGTGAAAGTTAGTTTTAAATTATCAACAGACTCCTCAGCTTTTAAAACCTGAATAAACTGATTATCATCAAAAGTTAAAAATCCTCTCATCATATTTTGAAGCATTTTTCTTGTTATTAATCCAATTCTTCTTAACTCTTTTAGTGAAACCATTAATGCCATCTCTGGAGTGTCAAGAAAACTTGGTTCAAGAAAAGAGCTCTCCTGTTTACCCTCTTTTCCCCTTATTATTTTCATAATAAATTTATTAATATATATTGCTGAGAGTGGTAAAAGGATTATTGAGTTTGTTATCTGAACAATAGTATGAAGATTTGCTATTTGGCGAGTTAAATCAGTTGTTGTTTTAGGAATTAACCAAGCATAATATTTATAGATTAGTATTGCTAATATTGCTCCAAATATATTAAAAAATAGATGAGAAAAAGCAGATCTTTTTGCATTTAAATTTGTTCCAATACTTCCTAAAAGAGGTGTTGCACAGGTTCCAATATGTGCACCTAAAACTAATGGAAATATTTGAGAAAATTGTGTAAAAACACCCTCAGATGCTAATGCAAAAAGTATTCCAATCATTGCTCCACTACTTTGTATTACACCTGTGATTAAAGTTGCAACTAAAAGTCCTAAAAACATTCCACCAATAGTTGAACCATCTGTATGTGATAATAGATTCTGAAATGTTTCTGAATATCGAAGTGGGCGAACAGAGTTTTTCATTAACTCCATTCCAATAAATAAAACACCAAAACCAAGAATAATATAACCAATATGTTTATATTTATCTTTTTTCCCAACAAGATAGAACATCATCCCAATTGCAACAGCAAGTGGAGCATATTTTGAAAAATCAAATGATACCAATTGCATTGAAAGAGTTGTTCCAATATTTGCACCAAGCATCATTCCAACAGATTTAACAAGAGATATTAATCCTGCATTAATAAAACCAACAATCATAACTGTTGTTGCTGATGAGTGAATTAAAAGTGCAACAAGAGTTCCAACAAGCATTCCAGAGAACTGATTTGTTGTAAGTTTTGATAGAGCCATTTTTAGTTTTGAGCCAGCCCCTCTTTGAAGACCATCACTCATCATGCTCATACCAAATATAAATAGTCCAAGACCACCAAATAGTTGAAATATTGAAAAAATATTCAAAAATCCCCCCAAAAAAATCTTTATATAGTTAAAATTGTAACTATTCAGCGGAATTTAAATTTTAGATAAAAAATTATTTTTTTCTTTTCCCCTCTTTTTTTTCTTTTTCTTTATTTTAACCCCAATAATTTAATCTTTTGTCCTCTTTTTAGTAAATAAATTTAAGACTTTATTTACTTCTTCAAGTCCCTCTCCATGTAGTGGGGAGGGATTTAGGGTGGGGGTTCTTTTAAAATTTAAAAAAAGTAACAAAAACCGGTTTCCGCTGAATAGTTACATATATTTTATGAATCAAATTGTTGAAATAACCAGTAAATAATGGTTTTATCTCTATATTATAAGTGATTTTATTTCACAATATAATTTTTAATGATATCTGTTTTTATAGTTTTTTTCAAGAGCTATTTTTGTTATTGAAGAGTTATTTTTTTAAAATCATTTTTATATTGTTCATAAATCTCTTTTGATACAAAAAGCTTTAGAGTCATCCCAATTTGAAGTTTAGATGTATTCATAATTTTATTTAAATATTTAAGTTCATCAAGAGGGGTTTTAAATTTTATTGCAACTGTCCATAAACTTTCCCCTTTTTTTAAATTATATGTTACAGCAATAACTCTTTTAAATTTTGGAAGAAATGGACCTGTAATCGATAATTTAGGAACAGGAAGCTCTATTGCTTGACCAATATATACTGTTTTTGATTTTAATTTTGGATTTAATTTTTTAATATCCTCTAAAGAGATATTAAAATCTCTTGATATACTCCAAAGTGTTTCACCCTTTTTTATTTTATAGGTGATTATATTTTGTGAGCTATCTTTTTTTTCTGTTTTATCTTTTATGTTGAGGGTAGATTTTTTATCTGCAAATCTGTCTCCAAGTTTTATTGGGTCAACAGGAATCAACAGTTTTTTCCCAATTCGAAGCTCTTTGGGGTTTTTAATTTTATTTGATAACATAATAGATGATGTTGATGTATGATATGTAACTGCAAGATGAGAGAGAGTTTCTCCCGATTTTAATGTATGAAATATAAAACCAGATTGAATCTCTTTTTTTAGCTCGACAATATTTTTTTCAAAAACATCTTTAATAGAGAGTGGAAGGGATATTTTATAATTCTTCTCATCTGGAGGGGTTATTCCAGATATTAACTCTGGATTATACTCTAAAATTTTATCATAAGATAATCCAGATGCTTTAGATATAATGCTAACTGGAATTGGATTATCAAGTGTATATAAAAAAAGCTCCTCCTCCTCAAAAATCTCTGGAGTTATATTAAACTCCTCAGATTCTCTATCTATCCAATAAACAGCATGAAATTTTGCAACATAATTTTGAGTCTCTTTAGGAAAACTATCATAAATAGACCAAAAATCTATATTACTATCTTCAGATATCTCAAGAGCCTCTTTAATTCTTTTATCAACACAACCTGGCCCACAATTATAGGCAGCTAATGCAAAATTCCAATCACCATATCTCTCATAAAGTGTTTTTAAAAATTTTGTTGCCTGCTCTGTTGCTTTTTCTGGATGTAATCTTTCATCTCTAAAAACATCTATTTTCAAACCCATTAAAGCACCTGTAAAAGGGATAAATTGCCATAATCCAGCCGCTTTTTTTGTTGATTCAGCCTTTACAATATAGCTACTCTCTATAAAAGGTAAAAGAAATAGTTCACTTGGAAGCAACTCCTTTTTTAAAATAGTCTCAATCATATCTTTATATTGTTCTCCTCTTTCCATAACTCTTTGGAAAGATTTTTTCCATCTATCTGAATATAAATCAATATAATTTTCTATATAATCATTATATTCTCCAGAAAAAGAGACTCTATCACTATATTTTTTCTGAAAAAGTAGTAAATATAACTCAAGATTACTATTTTTTAATTGATAGTTTTCAAAAACTAAATCATTATCAATAATATTACAGTTTTTAAAAGAGCTATATTCATAAATATTAGATGTTTTATCACAACTATAATCAGATATATATTTTATCTGGTCAAAAGAGTGAAATATGGAGGATTCTCCAATAAAAAGGGAGAGTAAATAGATAAAAAAGCTCATTTTTGCCCTATTTTATAAAATTTTTAATGGATTAAAATTTAAAATATCGGAACTTACAAGATGAAATTGAGTCTCCCCAATTTTTCTATTAAAAAATCCTCTATTTTTAATCTCATGAAGATGTCCAAATATAACATGATCTATATTATATTTCAAAATCTCCTCTAATATGGGTGTTGTCTGATATTCAAAAGAGAATGGAGGATAGTGTAGTAGTAGTATTTTAGTTTTTAACTCACTATTAGATGATTTTAAAAGCTCATTAATAGCAAGATTTAATCTAATAATCTCTCGATTATATCTCTTTTGATGCTCCTCATTATTGGGAATATACTCCTCTCCCTTTATTCCTGTAATTATACTATTTTCAGTTTCAAATATTGTATGCTGAAGTATATGAAAATCCCATCCATTTTTTTTAATAACAGACTCTATTTTATTAATTGTACTCCACCAATAGTCATGATTCCCTTTTGTTAGAATTTTTTTTCCTGGAAGAGAGTTTAAAAAATCAAAATCATCTTTAATCTCTGATAGATTCATACACCAAGAGATATCTCCAGGAATAAGAACTATATCTGAATCATTTATGTTATTTAACCAATTATTTTTAAGGGTATCAATATAATTTTCCCAACTTTTATTAATAAATAGCATGTTTTTTTCAGGTTTTGATAGAGATAAATGAAGGTCTGCAATTGCAAAAATTGACATTTAAAAATTTTAACTATTCTGATACTAAATTAACAATATACTCATCATAGGATGTATTATTAACAATCGTTAATCTGTTTGTTTCCCCTGGGTTTGTTTTATGACAAATAGATAATCCCTGAACACATCTTTTTTCAACTCCAGAGTTAACAATTTTTACTGGTAAATTAATCTCCTCTATTTCAAAACTTCCTGAATTATCTTGAAGATTTAATTCAGTTATTTTCAAAGGAGCATTTCCTAAATTACAAATATCTATTTTACTACTTGCTCTTACAACAGGCCAACCATCAGGACATGCTTTTACTGTCAATGTATTAATATTTTTTTCAGCTCCAGCCTGAACATCAATCTCTGGAAATAGTCCAACTGAGGTTATTGCATAGTTATAGGTCTCTTTTCCTTTTACATTTGTTTTAAACTCAATTTGAGTCTCTTTTAATCCCTCTTCAGTTGGTTCAAAAACAACTTTTAGATTTATATACTCATCTTTTTTTAAAACAACTGGGTATGTTGCTGACTCAACAGTTGTATTAACTCCATAGCTTGTTTGAAGAGAGGATATTTTAAAATCAACTTTTGATTGGTTTAATAGAGCAATTGAATAGACCTCTAAATCTCCCTCACCAATATTTGTAAGTTTCAGATTTTCTGTTGCTGTTTGAGAGATTAATACAGCCTGAAACTCTAGTAAATCGGATGGATTCATTGATAAATTAGGGGCTTTTTCTGTTCCTGGACTACTACAAGATATAGAAAACAGAACTATTATTAATAAAACTACTATATTTTTCATATATCTCCTTTTAATCTAACTCTTCAAGATCTATAAAGTTACCACTCTCATCAAATTCAGATTTTTTCTCATCTTTTTTCTCATCTTTTTTTTCACTTTCATCATTACCAACCTCAATAGAGATTGATTCATCTTTATTGGTATCCTCTATTTTTAGCTCAGTTGATTCATCACCCTCCGATTTATTGCTAATTTTTGAGAAAAAATCTCCAGCAGAGTCTTGATCTTGAACTGTTGTTTTAATTTTTTCATTATCTTTAATTCTATCTAACTCATCCATTTTTTCTGAATCAGCTTTTTTGGCAGCCTTTGTTGAACGGCTAAATGGATTATTTTTTTTAGCAAATTTGCTTTTATTCTGTTTCATTTTTAAATATGCCTGATATTTTGTCATATCTTCTGCATATGATGAATCAAAATAGGTAAAAGAACCACTATTTTCATCAGATTTTTGATACCAAGACTCTGTTCCATCATAAGAATCAAAAGGGTCTCCCATAAGAAATGGGGATATAGTTACAAATAGTATTATAAATAGAGATAGTTTCATAATAACTCCCAACATTAAACACAATTGATTATATATAATTTTAATAAAATCTGCAACTATTTAATAGTTTTTTTCTTGACAAAAAATAATAAAACAGATATAAACAGGCTGTTAGTGAGCCATTAGCTCAGTTGGTAGAGCACCTGACTCTTAATCAGGGTGTCGAGGGTTCGAGCCCCTCATGGCTCATAATATTCTTACTAATCTTCAAAATTAATAATATTTTATCTTTTTAACTTAAAATTACTATATAATTGTTTTAT
>JAFGXH010000216.1 GCA_016936735.1 bacterium | reverse complement strand
TTTTTTTATATAAAAAACAGAAAAAAATTGTAAATTTATTAAAAAAATATTAAATTGAGATAATGTATTAGTTTATATTGTAAAGTAATTATTTTTGTTAATTAAATTTTAAGATAAAAATATATATTTATCTTATCCTATTTTATCAGTTAACTCTATATTTTTAGAGTATTTTTTAGGAGGATTTATGGGTCAAAAAATTATGGGAATCTATGTTAACAACAGAATTGAAAAAACAATTGAGCTTCAAAAACTTTTATCAAAATATGGTTGCTCAATAAGAACAAGAATTGGTCTTCATGATGCTTCAGAAGAGATTTGCAGTCCTGCAGGGGTTATACTTTTAGATTTAGTTGACAACTCAGAGGAGATTGAAAAACTTAAAGCAGATGTAACATCTATTGGTCTAAATGTTCAGATGATGATTTTTTAATATATTTTATAAACTTTATATGAACACTCTATTCCACCATTAAATAGTGTTTTCTTAACAAAGGGCTTCATTCTTATCTCTTTTGATAACTCCTCATTTGAGGTAATAACCCCAATAGAGTATCCTTTTAAGCCTCTTTTCATATGAAAATCGATTCTTTTATATAAATCAATAAGTCCCTCTGGTTTTAATCTCTCTCCATATGGAGGATTAATTACAGCAAACCCTTTTTCATTATCAGGTTTATAAGAATCAAACTCACCAATAATAAATTTTATAGAGTCACTATTAGCCACCTTTTGGCTATTCTTTTGTGCAATCTCAATCATTTTAGGATCATTATCAATTGCAATCATTTTATGATTAAACTCTCTCTCTTTAGATTTTAAATCTTTTTTAATAGACTCAAATAGATTTTCATCAAAATCTTTAAAGTTTTTAAAAGAGAAATCATCTCTTAATAAATTTGGAGCAATACTATTTGCAATAAGCCAAGCCTCTGTTACAATTGTTCCTGAACCACACATTAAATCAATAAAATCGGACTCTCCATCAAATCCACTCATTAAAACTAAAGCAGCAGCAACAGTCTCATTTATTGGAGCCTCTCCACGGAGAGAGCGATAACCTCTTTTATGAAGAGAGTCTCCAGATGTATTAAGATAAACAGTACATATATCATTTTTAAAATGTAGTGTAATTTTTATATCTGGATTATCTTTTTCAACAGATGGACGTTCCCCGAATTTCTTTCTATAGTAGTCTACAATTGCATCCTTTGCCCTCATTGCAATATAGTTTGTATGATTAAAATTTGTTGTTGTTCCTGTAACATCAATAAATATAGATCTATCTTTTGTAAAATATTTCTCCCATTTAAAATAAAATAGCTTATCATAAAGCTCTTTATCTCTTTTGGCAGAGAATCTTAATATTGGAATAATAACTCTTAATGCTGTTCTAAGTGATAGATTTGCTCTATATATGATCTCTTTATCTCCCATAAAAGAGATAGCACTTTTTCTTTTACTTAAATTTTTACCACCAAGAGCAACAATCTCATTCTCTAATACATCCTCAAAACCTGGAAAACAGGTTGCAACAATCTCTCTATCCATCTATATACCATCCAAAAAGATAAATCATAATTAGATTTAAAATACTAACCAGTGAGATAGATTTTAAATTGAGGCAGAGTAACATATTTTTTAAAATAAATAAACCAATAATTCTTATAACTATTGAAAACTAATAATATTATGATATACTATTAGTTATAACTAGATAACTATCTAGCTATTATTGTAGTTTTATTATAACTATAGTTATTTTTGCTGTTTATATAGATAATTATATAGGAAAGACTTATGAGAATATATAAAGTTCCAACATCTGGGGCTATCTACTCCTCCAATGTATACCTTTTATTGGGGGATTTTAGTAGAATTGAGGACAAAAATACACTGATTGATGCAGGTGGTGACATCAATATATTTCAGGAGATAACCAACTTTCCAACAGGTGTTGGTAAGAAAGGTGTTGATCAGATAATATTAACACATAACCATTTTGACCATACACAAGGTATATCTGGATTAAAAAATAGATATGGCTCAAAAGTTTATGCTTTCTCTCAAGGTGGATTAGTGGATACACTATTAAAACCAAATCAAAAAATTGAGGTTGCGGACACTATTGCTACAATTATATATACCCCAGGACACTCCAATGATTCAATCTGTATCTACTTTGAAAAAGAGAAAATTCTCTTTTCTGGAGATACACCTATTGCAGTTTATGACTCAGAGGGTAGCCACTCTTTTGAATATTTTGATGCCCTTAAACGATTATCCTATCTCAATTTAGATATTATATATCCTGGTCATGGTAATCCTATAAATAATCCTCAAGAGGTGTTACAAAGATCTATTAAGAATGTAGAGAAGAGTAATATATTTTAGTGATTAGTTATAGTATGATTACTCTTATTTGGAGTTAACATGTATAAAAATATTCCAATAATCTATATAGCATCTATAATGTTTGCATTAGAGTTACTTGCATATCCTATTTCTGTTACAAAAATTGATAACGATTTTGTGAACTTAAGACAGACTAAAATAGTTAAATATATATACTTAAAGTCTGATATATCCTTCTCTTTTAGGAATGATAGGATAAAAAAACTATATAGACTTATTGAACCTCCTGTAGATGAGGTTAAAGCTAATAAAAATAACCAAGAAAAAACTAAAGATAATGCAAAAAAAACAGTAGATAGCTCTGATAAAAAAGTTGATAAAGAGAGTAGGCCTCTTAAAGTTTGTGTTGCAGAGATAGAGATTATAGAGGTTATTGATAGCACTATTAAGGCTAAATATCTTTCAGAGTGTAAAGATTCACCATTTCTTGATGGATTTAAGACTGTTAAACTTGGTGATTTTATAGAGGTGGATACAATTTTAGACACAGAGACCACTAAAGATAACTCAACATTCGAGTCGATATCTCAAGAGTTGCTTTATGAGTTTATGTCAACTGCATTCACGGGCTACTTTATACCATTCTCAGATGATAGTGAAACCAATAAGAGCATTGAGGTTACTAATATTTTAAATAAAGATAACCAAAAAGATTACAAACCCCTTCCCAAAAAAAAGGGTAAGAAGAGAGGAACAAAAAAGGGTTCAGATAGCTTTCAAAAAATAAAACTATAATAAATATAGGAAAAGTGGTATAGAATTGTTGATTTTTTCTTTTTTTGGTAAGATATGAAGGATGAAGAGAGAGGATTACTTAAAAATATAAACTGGATAACTGTTGTTTTAACAGTTATTATCTCAATTGCAGGGATAGCAAATCTATATAGTCTTCAGGTAAATACCCACGAATCTGCTTGGATAAGCCAGTTAAGTTGGTTTGTTATAAGCATTTTTGTACTATTTATTATTACATCAATTGACTATAGGATATTCTCAGAGATAGCAATGCCACTATATATTATTAATATAATCCTTCTTGTTTTGGTTCTATTCTTTGGGACAACTGTCAATGGCTCAACAAGATGGATAGATTTAGGTTTTTTTAGGTATCAACCATCTGAATCAATGAAGCTTGTATTGGCTCTTGTTTTAGCAAGATACTTTGCAATGTATCAGGGAACACCTTTAGGATTTAAGCAGCTTATACCACCATTTATATTAACTCTTATACCTGCAATCCTAATAAAGATACAGCCTGACCTTGGTTCTGCTGCAATTCTATTTTTTGAGCTATTTATAATACTATTTATGGTCAAAATAAGAGCCTATGTATGGCTACTATCTATCCTATTTGTAATAATATTTATACCAGTTATGTGGTTTTTTGTATTAAATGAGTATCATATAGAGAGGATTAAGGCCTTTTGGAATCCAGAGAAGTATGCACAAACAACAGCATATCAGACACTTCAATCACAATTTGCAATAGGTTCTGGTGGGATGAATGGAAAGGGTTATACAAAAGGTCCTGTATCAAAGGGTGGCTTTGTGCCAGAACAAAAGACTGACTTTGCCTTTTCTGTATGGGCAGAGGAGCAAGGATTTAAAGGCTCTATAGCACTTATATTGATATACTTCATACTTATATTTACCCTAATACACTCAACAAGCTACAGCACAGACCACTTTGGAGTGCTTCTATCACTATCAATTATTGCATATATAGTCTCGCAGGTGGTTCTTAACCTACTTATGGTTACGGGACTCTTTCCTGTTATAGGGGTTCCCCTCCCACTCTTTAGCTATGGAGGGACAAATATGCTCATCACTATGACATCTATTGGGATGATTATGAGTCTTTATGCTAGGCGTTTCTTCTTCTCTTATCTAAAATAGGCTAATCAATTATAGTTTTAAATAAGCATATTTTCTGGATATGTTGAGTGAAGAGCATTTATTGTAGAGTCTGATGTTTTTGATTTTAACTCCTCAAATAGATTTGGATTCAGACGCTTTGAATACTCAAAAAGGGCATCTGCCTCATCATTTAATCCATATTTTTTTAGTAAAACTGCTGAATCAAAAAGTTTATAAACATCATCAGTTGTCTTTTTTATGATGTTAAAATGAGTCTCCCAAGAGGATATTCTATCCATTTTTTTATAAATAATATATCTTACAATTTTAACTTTAACAGAGTATGGTGATATTGTTAACTCCTCTTTTATAAATTTTTCTGCATTTTCAAGTCTATTTTTTTCAAGTTCTATTAATGCAAGAGAGAAGTTTAGTGTTGGAAATCTATCATTAATTTTATAAAGTTTTTTAAATATATCCTCTGCCTCTTCAAGTTTTTCAACCTGTTGAAGAAGTTTTGCCTCTGTAATTTTAATCATAAAAGGGGAGAGTAGACTACTTTTATCCTCAAGAATAGTACCCATTTTAATAATATAGTCTAAATCTGTCTCATCTTCAAAAAGCTGTTTTATACTATTTATCATCTCAAAGGCCATTTTATATTTTTTCATAAATCCATAGGTTCTAACTAAATTTAGTTGTGGTGCAAGCCAATCTGGATTATACTCAATAGATTTTTTAAAAGAGAAAAATGCTTGATCAAAATGGTGTTTGCTTAGATATCTTAATCCTGTTGAGTTATATACATTTGATATTCCAGATATTGCTGGAGCATACTCTTTATCTATATCAAGAGCATTTTGAAAATATTTTATTGCCTCTTTTAGATTCTGTTCAAGCATTAAAAGATTTCCATAAGATGTATGGAGTTCTGGGGAGTTTTGATGATGTTTGAATGCTGTTTGAAGATATTTTGATGCTAACTCAAAATTCTCTGTTTTATAGTAGATAATATTCGCAAGACCAATAAGTGTAAAAAGATGATTTGGATCTTTATCAAATGCTTTTATTAAAAAATCTTCCGATTTATCTGTATTTCCTGATTCAACATAAAGAGCAGCTAAATTATAAAGAACTGTTGTATTCTCTGGATCTTTTTGATAGGCCTCTTCAAAATATTTTTTAGCCTCATCAATATTACCACTAAAAAGCTCTTTATTACCCTTTTCTATAAGGTTATTTATTAATTTTTTTTGTAAGAATATTATATTATCACCCATTCTCACCTCCTGATAGCATTATGCAAAAGGTAAGAGTAAAAATCAATTTTTTGGAATTTCAAAAAGACAATAGTGTTTCTATATCATCCTCTTCAAATTGAAATATTATTCTATTTTGTTGTGGACGCCATATAAAACTAGCTCCCTCATCATCTTTAAGTTGAAAAAAAATATAACTATCATCCCATTTATTTTTACCACTATCAACTATTTTTTGCTCTTTTATAAATTTATCCATTTTAGAGTCTATTTTCTGATTATTATATGGTTCATAAGCAGAAAATCTAACATCTTTATATATGTAATCTCTTTGTAAAACAGGGGAGAAAAACGGAAAATAGTCTGCTTCTTGAAGAATTACTCTTTCAGAGTTTGGAATAGTTTCAATAGCAAGCTCATTTTTTGAAAAAACAGATGGTGCTGGAATTTTTATTGATGTTTTTGCCTTAATATTTAAAATAGAGAATGGATTCTCTTTTGTTGGATAAATCATAACCCATATTTTACTATTATCTAATGTAACTGTTCTATCTCCTGCTCGATATGTTAATGAGTTATCTGAAAAAAAATAGTCTGTATCTTTTGTTTGTGAATATTCAGAGAAGGCTGTTAAATCTGAATCATATTTGTATAATCTAATCTCAATATCGTTTTTACCCTGATATTTTGCTTTATCAACCCCTTTTAGTTTTTTATTAATATTCATCTCTTTTTCTATTTTTAAAGATTTTTTATCCAAAACCTCCTCTGCAGATACCATTTTATACTCAGCAATCTGTTTTGGAAATATAGATTTAATCTCCTCCTTTTTTTGTTTACTTGAACAGGATATAAAGAGTGGTATTAAAAGAATAGATAGAAATATTGTTTTATTCATAACTCTCCTAAAAGATCTATTTTATTTCTTAAGAGCTTAAAATCTCTTTATAAGTAACTCTATATTAACTTTAATATTTTTTCAATAAAACTCTATATAATTTTAGAATTTTTCCTTTATATTTATAGTATATTTTATAATTATTATATTTTTTTAATAAATTTTCTGAAAATTGATTACTATTGAGAAATATATAATAAAATTTATAGAAATCTAAACTTTGATTTATTGTTTTTTTTATGTTAATATCTCTTTTTTTTTGGTTTCAAATGTTTGAGAACTACTCATTTAAATCAAGATTAAATATGCAGAGTAGTGATGGTTTCTATGAAACATATACAATTAGACTCCATCACCCAAAAAATCCATTCGCATTTTGGTTACGTTATACTATTCTAAAGCCTGAAAAATATCCAGAGAATACAATTGGTGAACTTTGGGGTTCTCTTAACTCTAAGAGTGAACAGAATTTATCAGAATGTACCAATAATTCAACTATCGATAACAGTCTCCACTCAAAAAAAAATGAGAAAACAGAATCCACCTCTACTGATTCAGATATAGACTATGAAAAAAATGGGAAAAATATAAAAATTACAACACCAAAAATATTAAAAAATGAGATTCCATTCACCTGCTGTCATATTCATCCAAAAAAACTCCAAGTTACTATTGGTATGGCGGAGCTTAATAGAGAGGAGATTTATGGCTCTATAGATAGTGAAAAGAATATATTATCTTGGAATCTTATATATAAAAAAGAGTCAGAGGCAATATTTCCTTTGCCAAAATTAACCTATCTTTCAGATATTATATCAAATAGCTATGCTATTATATCTCCAGTTACAAGTTTTCATGGAGAGATTCAGTTTAATAAAGAGAGAATCTCTGTTCAAAATTGGTTAGGAACAATAACACACTCTTGGGGAACAAAACACTCTAAATATCATATGAGAGCTCAATCTGTTTTCAATTCAGATGCCCAAAAAATATTTTTAGATATCTCTTTTACAAAAATAAAATCGGCAGATATAACTCTTATCACACTTTTATTTGCTGATAAAATATATAAATTTCCAATAATCTCAAACCAATCGGAGATTGATAATTTTAATTGGAGTTTTTATGGAAGCAATCCCTTTTTATCAATAAAAGGGACTGTTTATGCCCCTAAAGAGAGTTTTAAAGCATGTAATTTTTATAATCCTCAGGGTGGGGCAAATCATTTAATATCATCTCAAACTGCATCTTGTGAGATAACACTATTTTTCAAAGATAAAAAAGAGAGAGTTGATTTTAAAAGCTGTTTTCAAACCTCTTTTGAAATAATAACATCTGATAAAAATCATAATATTCCAGTTCTATTTTAATTATTTAATAGTTTTTGTTTAATATATCTTTTTAATATATTCTGTTTTTAAAAATATAGTTATAATTAAATTTTCTAAAAATAGTTATTTAAAAAATTAGTAAAAATAATCTATTTTATAATTGACAATCATAAAATAGATGTTATTATATTTTTGTTTTAATTTTGGAGTTTAAAAATGACTGAAAATAGTATTCTTGATGTTGCAATTATTGGCGGTGGACCAGGTGGACTTGCAGCAGGTATTTATGGTGCTCGTGCACTTATGAATGTGGCTATGTTTGAAAGACTTGGAGTTGGTGGAGAGGCTGCAAAAACAGATGTAATAGAGAACTATCCAGGTTTTGAAGCTCCTATTAATGGTTTTGAGCTAATGATGAAGTTTCAGTCACAGGCAGAGAGATTTGGGCTTGATATTCGTTATGAAGAGGTTATTGAGACAGATCTATCACAACCTTTAAAAAAAATTATTACAACAGAGGGGGAGTATTTAGCTAAAAGTGTTATTTTTAGTACAGGTTCACACCATAGACATCTTGATGTTCCAGGAGAGGTTGAGTATGCAGGAAAAGGTGTTTCATATTGTGCAACTTGTGATGGTGCATTTTTTAAAGATATGACTGTTTGTGTTGTTGGTGGTGGTGATTCATCTGTAAAAGAGGCTGTATATTTAACTAGATTTGCAAAAAAAGTCTATATTATTCATCGTAGACAGGAGTTTCGTGCAGAGAAAATCACAATGGATATTGCTAAGAAAAATCCTAAAATAGAGTTTATTGTGGATACTATTGTTGAGGAGATTGTTGGAACACCAGAAAGAGGTGTTACTGGGGTAAAACTTTTTAATAAAGTTGAGAATAGAAAATCTGAACTAGAGACAGATGGTGTTTTTATTTTTGTAGGAATGCTTCCAAATGTTGAGGTTATATCTGAAGAGGATAAAAAACTTATTCTTGATGAGGGTGGCTATATAAAAACAGATGTAAATTGTAAAACTCCTATTGATGGTGTATATGCAATTGGAGATGTAAGAGCTCAATCAAAAAGACAGGTTGCGGTTGCAGTTGGAGATGGTGTGACAGCCCTAATGGATGCTGAGGGGTATGTTGAGAAGAGTTTTCACTAAAAATCTATTAAATCTTTTTTTTTGAGTGTAGATTTTTCTTAAAATCTAAAAAACTTAAATTCATACCTAAT
>JAFGXH010000215.1 GCA_016936735.1 bacterium | reverse complement strand
ATTTTTAACTATAAAATCTTTTTTCTTTTGTGTAGTGCAAGGGAAAAATATTTTTATTTGATGAGGGTTATTGGAGAAATAAAAAAGTCGAAGCAATTTTTAGAGTAGGGTAGGTGATTTAAAACTGAGTTCCATCTGCTTTTGTTCCAGGAGTACCTTTTATATTTGGAACAAGCTCATTATGATGAATAAAGACAGTTCCTGTAATATCTGGAGAGCGATTTAATGATACTCCTGTAACAGAGTCATCAAAAGATATCTCTTGATAAATAGTGTCACCATTTTTAAGAGTAATAGAGTCTGTTCCATTTAATGATAATCTACCACTAGATGCGGTTTCAAATCTAACATTAGTTGCTGTTAGATTAATTGTTCCTCCACCAAATATAACAATACTATTTTTAGGTTGAAGAGTTCCTGAGAAACTGTGTCTTACTCCAAGAGAGTCTGATAGTGTTATATTTGATAAATCAAGAGTTTTATATGAAACATTAACTATCTCAACATACTCATCGTTTGAAGAGTGTGTATAGCCATCTGCACTCCAATCATTTGTTGGTGTATGCATTATCTCATTAATAACTAAGTCACCAATTTCAGGAGTAGATGTTTCAGAGGCTCTTACATTAAAATCAAGAGTTCTATTTACTGTTTCACCAAGAGAGTCTGTAACTGTTACATCGATTGAGAATGAACCAACCTCTGTTGTAATCCCCTCAATATACCAATCATTATCCTCATTAACAAGAGATAATCCTGTTGGGAGACCTGTTAAAATAACAGAATATGGTGAGACTCCTCCAATAATTGGTAATCTCTCTTTATAATTAACTCCAGATACTGCAGTTGTAACTCTGTTTTGAACATCTAAATCAAGAATTATATCAACATCAATTGAGTAGACTCCAACTGTTGGTGAATCAAATGTTAAATAGTAGACTCCAGCATCTAAATGCTCCTCAAGTGAAGATGAGTCACAATATAGTGTTGTTCCACAGTTTTCAGCTATTGATATAGAGCTATTCTCTAATGTTGTGGATGTTGTTACTCTTATTAATCCACTATTTTCAAGAGAGAGTCTATATATCTGCTCTTTATCTCCTAATGATGAACAGATTGATTGAAATCTATCTGTATGTTGTGTTGTAATCTCTCCCTGAACTGTTCCAGTAGTAATATCAATTGGATTACCACAACTATCTCCAGGAATAGCTGTACAAACACCATTATATTTATAGTATCCCTCTTGACATCCGCACATTGCAATATAGTTTTCAAGATAACATATTGAGTTTGAACCACATGGATTTGGTTCACATGGATTATCAATACAGCCCTCTGGAGTATCAATAAATCCTGTATTACATTCACAGATAAAATCTGTCTCATTTTGAGGAGTACAACTATTTTTATTTGCTTCAGTACATGGATTTTCTGGTGTACATGGATTTAGATCATCAACACAACCAACTCCCTCTTGATAATTTATATATCCAGAGTTGCAACCACACTCACCTGTTGATGATTGACAAGATGCAAAATCTCCACAATCTAATGTTATATTATAACACATATCTGCAATGCAGACATCATTATTGTTAAAAAATCCCTCATTACATTCACACTCTAATGTATTTTGATTACAACTACTATTTACTCCACAGGCTGGTTCACACTCTGTTTTTCTATAGCACAATCCAGAAATACATTCATCTAAAAGTGAGTCACAAATTCCATCTGAACAGGTTTCATGGCAAGCCTCATCTGTACCTCTTGAGTATCCATCAGCACAAACACAGGTACTTGTTGTTGTATTACAGCTTTCAAAATCACCTGTGCAATCTGCACCTGTTGTACATGCTGGTTCTCCCTGAAGAGAAAGGGTGTAGTTTCCAGAGTTGCTTGAACCATAACCATCAACAAAAATAAAATATGTTCCAGCATTTAAAACCTGTGTTATTTTTTCTGGTGTTGAAACTGTATCATGGCAGCCTACTGAATTTGAAGCCTCTGTTGATGAACAACTTGTTTTTCTAATATATAAAACTGAATCCCAACCACTTGGAGTTAAAGTTGCAGTTATTTTGTATTTTTTTGTAAGTGTAAATTGATATACAACATCAGGACTTGTTGAGCTTGTTGCACATGTGCCAACATAGTTATGAGCTTTTCCTGTTGTTGAGCCTGTTACAATATCTCCAACTAATATTGGAGTTCCTGGGCAGGTATCACTTTCACCCATAAGACATCTTCCATCTGGTTGAAGCGTATATCCTGTATTACAGGAGCAAACAACAACACTATTTTCAACAGAACAGATATTTTTACCAGACTCTATACATGGATTATCCTCACATGGATCTATGCAACTATCTGTATTTGTATCAAGAAGAAAACCATCATCACATAAACACTGATAATTAATACTATTTTCTGTTACCTCAAACTCACATATAGATCTATTTTCATCTTGGCAAGGGTTTTCTGAACATGGATTTTGAGCACAAGAGCCATTTTCAAGCATTAATTCGCCCTCTGGACATTCACAATGATAGTTTCCTTCAAAATCATCACGAATACAGGTTTGTCCAGCTTGACAAGGATTATTAAAACATTGATCCTCAACACATATATTATCTGTTGTGTTATTTATAAAACCATCATTACAATTACAGAGCCCACTAAATGGTTCACAAACTCCATTCTCTCCACAATCTATCTCTCCCTCTTCTGGAAAACATAGATTTTCAACACAGACTCTAGTTTCTGGATTACAAACTAATGGTTCCTCACAAGGATTATTTTCATCACAAGGTTCATTAAGTGATAGAGTCATTGTAAACTCACCAACAGATGTTTGATAACCATCTGCAATAATGAAATATGTTCCTGCTTCAAGATATTGATTATCTATTTTTGCTTTTGAATTCATCTCATAAAATGCATTACAGGCTATCTCTGAACCACTTTGACCACAAGTTGATTGAATATACACAACACAATTAAAATTCTCATCTGTTGCCTCCATTAATACTGTAGCAAGTTTTGGAGAGTCTATTGTAAATGTATAAACCATGTCTTTTGAGGCTGCATTTCTACCGCAAGTTGATGATGCAGATAGATAGTTTTGTGTCATTAATGATGTATCACCAACTATTGGAGTATTTGCTTCAATTGTGACAGCATCACTACAAACATCCCCTTGAACAACACAAGTTCCATCTGTTCCTAATTTATAACCTGCTTCACAACCACAACTATAGGCGGTCCCTGTCTCATTCAAAGAGCAAACAGTTTTGTGTGGTTGTAGAACACAAGGGTTTGGTGAGCATAAATCTCTTATACAAACACCATTTATAAGTGCAAATCCATTATTACAAGCACAACTATATCCAGATTCAGAGCTATCAAGTGTACAGATGTTTTTATTGCTTTCTGTACATGGATTTGGTACACAATAGTTATATACACAACTACCATTACTATCTAAATATCCCTCATCACAAGAGCATGTGTAACCAGATTCAACTGTTTCATTAAGAGTACAGATTGATCTATTTGCTTCAGAGCATGGATTCTCTGCACAATAATCAAATTTACACTCTCCAGATTCAGATAGATAATAACCCTCATTACAAGAGCACTCAAATGTTTGATAATCTTCAGATGTTGTGCAGATTGATTTATTATTCTCTGTACATGGATTAGGTTCACAAGGAGGATCTACACAACTATCATTATAAAGGATAAAACCATCTTCACAATCACAATGATAACCCATTTCACTCTCATCTTGGATACATATTGTTCTATTTGAATCAACACAAGGATTATTTTCACAAGGATTAAATGTTATTAAAAGATGAAGAGTTTTTTCAATAGAGGCTCTATTATAGTATGTCTCTCCATTTTTAGGATATGTATAGAGTTTTACTTTAAATTCAAACTCTCCATCTTTTGTTGGAACTCCTGAGATTATGCCTGTTTCAGATAGAGATAATCCTTCAGGTAACTCTGTTTCTGCTTCAAAATAGAAGTAGTTTTCAACAACTCCGGAGAACTCTAATGTTGTCTCATATTGAGTATTTTTTTCAGCATTAGGAAGTTCATAAGATTTTATTTGTAAAACACCATTAGTAACACAAACAGATTGCTCTTGATTACAAACTCGACCAATACAATCACTATCTGATTCACAAGATGTTAATTCAACACAAGAGCCATAGGTTTTCTCACTATTTAGATCAAATTTACATTCATAACCAACTCTACAATCACCTTGAGTTTCACATACATGATGCTCCTCCACCTCATTTCTACCACAACTAAGAAGAAGGAACAGGAAAATAAGATGAATTTTTTTACCCATCATAACTCCAAAACATAGAAAACAGTACACTCTAACACAAAAACGATGATTGTGCAAATCAGATTTGTATTTTATCTGTTTTTTTTATGAGTTTAAAAATTTTTTCTATTTAAAGTATATTTAATTTGATTTATATATTTGATTTAGAGGAGATTTTTAGATGTCATGAAGCATTTTCCTGTTTTTTCCAATGAGATTCTTAAGTTTTAGAAGTGCTTTCTCCTGAATTTGTCTAATTCTTTCTCGAGAGAGGTTATAGAGAGTGCCTATTTGATCAAGAGTTAAACTTCCCTCATCATCAAACCCATATCTTAAAATAAGAACACGCCTTTGCATCTCTGAAAGTTTATCAAGATTCTCTTTAATAAAATCTCTAATAAAATCCTGCTCCAATTTTTTTAAAGGGTCAATATTTGATTGATCCTCAACAATATCCTCATATAAAATCGGATTTTCATCAAATCTTTTTCCTATTGGAGAATCAAGAGATACAAACTCAACATTAAGGTACTCTAAAACTTTATGAATTCTATCTGTATCAAATGTTCCACGTTCAGATATCTCATCAACCTCTGGTAATCTGTTTTGTTCATTAAGAAACTCAAGAATTATTTTTTTTATTTTATTATAGCTATCAATCATGTGAAGAGGAATTCTTATTGTATTTCCTTTTTCAATAATTGCTCTTACAATAGATTGTTTAATCCACCAAATTGCATAGGTTGAGAATCTATTTCCTGTTCGATAATCAAATTTCTCAATTGCTCTTAATAAACCAATATTTCCCTCTTGAATAAGATCTGGAAATGGAATAGTGCTTTTTCCATACTGTTTTGCAATATTAACAACCAATTTTAGGTTTGCAGATGCAAAATCATTACGCATTAAATCGATAGTTATTAATGGATCTAAAAATCTATTTTTAAACTCTTCATATCTTTTTTCTGGAATTTTATTATGTTTTAATAGTTCATTTTCATAAATTGTTTTAAACTCAGCAAAAAAATTATAAATCAGAATGCTATCAAACTCTTTTTTCAACATTAAAAGAAGTATTTTTCTAAAAAAACTATGCATTTTTAAAGCAGAATACTCTGTTTTATATTTTTGAACAAATTGAACAACATTAAGCTCTGTATTTTCAGACAAAAATAGTTGATCAAAAAACATAGGTTTCTCATTTTTTTCAAAAAGAGGGTTATTAATAAGGAAACTATATTTATCTGAATTTTTACCTGTTTTTTTATTTAAGTCTTTTACAGTTTCATCATGATTTTCTACTGTTTTTTTATCTTTTGTTGATGTTGTTTTATAGTTTTTTATAAATTCACAAACAGTTTTTAAACATAAATTCTCTCTATACAATAGTTGAAATATATTTATCTGTTTTCTTAATGTTCTTTTTTTTTGTATAAAAAGAATAACATCATCAAATATGTTTTTTTTAGAGTATGCCTGTTGAATTACAAAATCCCACATTTTAGAGGCCTCTCTATCAACATTTAAGAAAAAAGAGAGCTCCTCTTCTCTTGAAAAAATATCGGAAGCACCAATTTTTCTTAAATATCCCTGAATTTGGTTCTCATCTAACATATCCACCTCAAACCTCTTAACTATCATATCGGATTTTTTTTTGATTAGTCAAGTTAGTGAGTTGTTATTTTATAAATCTAATCTATTTTGATGATATATATCAAAAATTCTATTTAAAAAGTTTTATAGTTTGCAATTTTTAAATATTTTTTGTAAAAGTGCTTTAGATGGATTTTATATTTTTTATAAAATGGAGATAAAATGAGTTTTTCAATGATTATTGAAATTATTGTTAGTGTTATTGGTGGATTAGGTATTTTTCTTCTAGGAATGCATAATCTATCAAATGGTCTTCAAAATGCAGCAGGAGAACGATTAAGATGGATGATTGGAAAAGTTACACATAATCGAATTAGTGGTGCATTAATAGGGACAGGAGTAACAACTTTAATACAATCAAGTTCAATTACTACAGTTATGGTTGTTGGATTTGTAAATGCAGGAATAATGACTCTCAGTCAATCAATTGGTGTTATTATGGGAGCAAATATTGGAACAACAATAACTGGTTGGATTCTTGTAATAAATATAGGCAAATATGGTTTACCTATATTGGGATTTTTTGCAATAATCAATGTTTTTAGTAGAAAAGAGAGAGTAAAATTTATATCTGCTGCCTTAATGGGATTAGGTATGATATTTTTTGGTTTAGAGGCAATGAAAAATGGGTTTAAACCAATGACAAAAGTTCCAGAATTTGTAGAGATGTTTCATGCTTTTTCTGCTGACACATATTTTGGTGTTTTAAAATGTATTCTGACTGGAGCAATATTAACAATGATTGTTCAATCATCATCTGCAACATTAGGGATAACAATCTCTCTTGCAACAACAGGGATGATTCCATTTGAAACTGCTGCTGCCCTTGTTTTAGGTGAAAATATTGGAACAACAATAACTGCCTATTTAGCATCACTTGGTACTCAAACAAATGCAAAAAGGGTTGCATTTGCTCATATTTTATTCAATATTTTAGGTGTAACTTGGGTATTTATTCTATTTTTCCCATACATGGCAATAATTACAAAAATAATTGGAGCAAATCCAAATAGTTTTGAACTTATTGATGGAGTTAAATCTTTTCCCTATATTGCAGCAGCAATAGCATCTGTTCACACTATTTTTAATATTACAAATACATTACTTTTTTTGCCTTTTACAAAACAGCTTGAAAAACTGTTAATAAAATTAATTAAAGATAAACCTCAAAAAGAGGAGACACATCTTACACAACTTGATAAAAGAATGTTTGAGTCTCCAATTTTGATTATTGAACAATCCCATCTTGAAATATCTAAAATGGGTCATATTATTGATGATATGTTTGATAATTTAGATGAATTTTTACAAAAAGATAGTGATAGTAAAACTATTTTTGAGAAAGAGGATGAGATAGATATAAGACAAAAAGAGGTTTCTATATTTCTTATGGAGCTCTTATCAAAACAGATTACTACAAAAATTGCATTTGAGGCAAATATGCAGTTAGGAATTGCAGATGAGTATGAGTCTGTGAGTGATTATTTAAGAGATATTGCAAAACTAAAACTAAAATTAAAAGATAACTCTTTATCTTTAACAGAGGAGAAATTAGCGGATCTATCTCTTCTTCATAAGAAAATAAAAGAGTATTTTATTTTTATGAGAAAAGCTGTTGATTCAAATGATAAAGCTGTTATAAAACAGGCTTTTGATATTAGTGCAGAGATTACAAAATGTTTTAAAGAGTTAAGAAAAAAACATCTTGATAGAATTGCTCAAACACCTATTAATCCTCTACTAAGTACAGTTTATACAGATATGTTGAATGCCTATAGAAGAGTAAAATATCATATTTTTCATATCTCTGAAAATTTGTAAAAAAATTTATCATTTTTAAGAAATCAATTCATTAATAGTTTATTTGTCTTTTTTAAAGAAAAATAGATAACCTATAGACATGAATTCAAGACTGTTAGTTTACTCGAAAAATCTACCTCCAAAAAAAAAGATATAAAAAGATAAAGCTAATTGAGATGATGTTAAGCAGAAAAAATATTATGTCTGATAATGTTTTGGTTTTTTAAATTAATAGCTACTTTTTACAATAATATAGTGATATTTAACTATATTATTTATAACAAAAAAATCTAAAAACATTAAGAATACAAACTCTATTGAATTCGTAAATGTTTTTATGATAGAATAGTATCCATCAAATTTATTGGGTTTTTAATGGAACAAAAAAGATCTACCCCAAGATATAAAATTCAACTTAAAGTTGAGATAAAAGGGGTTAATAGAGTTTTCAATGCTGAAACAGCAGATATCTCTTTAAAGGGGATGTTTTTAAAAACAACACATAATTTTCCTGTTGATAGCTTTTTAGAGTTAAAGTGTGTTATTGAACCAATGAACTCATCTATTGAGATGCTTGGAAAAGTTATTCATCAAATTCCTGGTTATGGTGTTGGGATACTATTTATTGAATATAAGGATAATGCTTTAAAAATGATAGAGACTCTTATTTTATATACACTTAAAAATATTGAATCTGGAAATAATTAAATGAAAAAGTATGAAAACGAGGCTGTTTTAGTTAAAGATTTGAAAAATTATAAAGAGGAGGCTTTTAACTATTTTGTTAAAAAATATCAAAACCTTGTACTTTCATATGTTTATTCAATTATTCAAAATCAGGATGAGGCTTGGAATATATCTCAAGAGGTGTTTATCTCTATTTTTAGAAATATAAAAAATTTTCAAGAAAGCTCCTCTATTAAAACTTGGATGCTAAGAATTGCAAGAAATGATACAATTAATAGAATTAGATATTTAAAAGTTAGAAAACAGAACTCTCATCAATCTATAGAGCAAAAAAAGGAGGATAATGGTAATTATGATCTTCCTTCAAATGAGTCTCCACTATTTAAATTATCAAAAAAAGATGATCAGAAAAGACTAAATGAGGCCCTCCAGATTTTAGATGAGGAGGAGAGAGAGCTTATCGTTCTTCATTTTATAAATGAGATTCCATATGAGGAGATATCTCAAATAACCTCAATGCAAATTGGAACAATAAAATCAAAAATTCATAGATCTAAAAAAAGATTAAAAGATAGATTTATTGAATTAGGTGGTATTTTTGATGATTCTGAAGAGGATTTATAATTTTAAAGAGGATTTATGAGTGATAATAGAGATTTTCTAAATGAGATTCAGGATAAAATAAGAAAAAGATCAAAAGGACTCTATTTTAATAAAAAAACATATAGCTATAAAAAGAATTTAACAATAATCACTCTTCTAATACTTTTACTTATTTTTGTTCTGTTTGTATATTATCATTTTTTCTCTCAAAGAGTTGAGAATTTAAGAAATAATGTTAATTTTATTGAAAATGGTGATTTAAATAATAAACATAATAATTATTTAAATAAAAATACTAAAAAAATAGATAATGATAGTGATTTTTTAAATAAAAATAATGAATTGATTAATAATGATAGTGATTTTTTAAATAAAAATATTAATACTAATAAATTAGATGATGAATTATTTAAAAAAAATAGTGAATTTAAAAACATAAAAAAAATAACAACAGATTTTATATATTATATAAAAATTCCAGAAAATTACTCTGAAGATAACAAAAATAAGATAAATCAGATTTTTTCAAATTATAATCAAAAAAAGATTGAAAATAATGATATCTTAATTATGATTCCTAAAAAGGAGTATAGCTCTATTATGAAACATCTTTTACTTTTAAAAATAAAGGTTGAATCCAAAGAGATTGTAAAAGATGAGGATGGTTATTTTCAAATTATAATTCAAAAATGATACTATTATAGTAAATATCCAAATAAAAAGTTTTTTATATTTTTGTCCATTTAAATATCTAATTGCTATAAAAAGAGAGAGATATTTCAATTTATTAAAAATGTGAAATTTTTTTCATATTTTTTGTGAATAATTATATAAATTTTTATGACATTTTTTTCTAGTTTCTATAATTTTTTTTGCAATATACTATTTTTAAAAGATATTTTTTTATATTTTTTATTGGAATTATTATTGCTAGGAAATAATAAAGCGATTGCTTTTTTATTGTCATTTTATTTTAGGAGGAATTTATGAGAGCTCGAGTTATTCAATCAGTATCAATTTTATCAATACTGGTTCTCAGTCTTGTTCTTTTTTTCTCTTTTTAGTTTAAATATCTTAAAAAATATCTATCTAAAACAGATTTTTATTGATTTGTAATCAATCACAAGTTACAATTATCACTCAATATCATTCAGGTAAAATATGAATAGTGATAAAAATTATTTGGCAAAAAGAAAAAAACTTAGAGGAGTGTTTTTTGAAACAGCTCTTCCAAATGAGTATCTTGTTGTTGTTGGAAATAGAAAAGTTGAACCTATTTTAGGTGGAAGAAAATTTAAACTATTCAAAAGAATATTAAGAGTTCCTGCTTATGTTCAAAGACTCTACTTTAAAACAGACAATGCAAATATTGACTATCAGGGAATTGCAATTGAGGGTTATGCAAGTTGGAGAATAAATCCTAAAACACCAGAGATAGCAATATCAACACTTGATTTTTTTGATGAAAATGATCCAATGGAGAAAACTAATGAGGATTTGAAAACAATTTGCATTGAGGCTGTTCGTCATGTTATTGCAAATATGAGTATTGAGGATGCAATTAGAAAAAAAGATGAGATTGCAGAGAGTTTAAAATTGCAATTAAAATCAATAGAGGAGCGATGGGGAATTGTATTTGATAATGTTGGTATTGAAAAAGTATCCGTTATGTCCTCAAAAGTTTTTCAAGATTTACAGGCAGAATATCGAAATCAACTGAGATTAAACTCTGAAAAACAGAGATTAGCTGTTGATAAAGAGATTTCAAGCTCTGAAAATAGTATAAAAGAGGAGATTATGTTTCAAAAACTCCAATCAGAAAGAAAAATAAAAGAGAAGGAGTTATCTGAAAAAGAGGGTTTTCTAGAAAAAGAGAGACTATTTAAAGAGGCTATTTTTAGAAAAGACTCTATTTTTGAGGCTGAAAAAAAAGAGAAAAATAGTGAACTTGAGGAGCTTGATAAAAAACTTAAATTAAAAATGATTGAGATTGAAAACAGACTATTAGAGTCTGAATTAAAACTTCAAAAAACAAAATTGGAGATTGAAAAAGAGCAACTTCAATTAGATAAATTAAAAATAGAGTTAAAACAACATCACTCATCTGAGGAGCTTATTAATATTTTTATTAATAAACTTCCAGAGATTATGGCAGCTCAAAAAATAGATAATTTATCAATTTTACAAAGTGGAGATAATAATATATCTCCAATTACAAAAACAGTGAATGAGATTTTACAATTGTTAAAAAATGAGAAAATTTTTGAATTAATAAATAAAAAGTAAGTATATTAAACCTGTTATTTTTATAAAGGAAAGATGTTTTATGAGATTTTTTATTGATGGAGATGCAGTTCCAAATATTGTTAAACCAATTTTAACAAGAGCAATTAACCGATTGTCAATTGAAACTATTGTTGTTTCAAATAGGGGAGTTTTTATTGGGAAGTCATCTCATATTAACTATATTATTGTTGCTTCAGGACCTGATGAGGCTGATAATAAAATAGTAGAGATGGTTAATGTTAATGAATTAGTTATAACCTCTGACATTCCTCTTGCTGATAGAGTTATTTCTAAAGGTGCAGCAGCTTTAAACTACTCTGGAGTATTTTTTGATGAGACTAATATAAAAAGCTCACTTGCTGTCAGAAATTTAATGACAGAGCTTAGAGAGAGTAATGAGAATATATCAAAAGGTGGCTCTCCTTTAAATCAAAAGCAGATTTTTAAATTCTCAAATCAATTAGATTCAT
>JAFGXH010000214.1 GCA_016936735.1 bacterium | reverse complement strand
TTTTTTTATATTCAGTGGGTTAAAACCCACTGTTCATATCTTTTTTTATATATACTAAGATAGATATTATCTATCTTTAAACTATAAGATAGCTTTTATATCAAAAAAAATCTTTAAATAAAAGTGTTTTATTTATATATTTTGACAAATTAATATATATATATTATCATAATTAAAACCATCAATGGGGGATATTATGAGATTTAGACTATTTTTATTTCTATTAAGTTTAACTTTTATCTTTTCAGGTTGTCCAAAAGAGAAAGATACCAAAATTAAGTGTGAAACAACAGATGAATGCTACAAAAAAGGGGAAAACTATTGTGGAAGTGATACAAAAGTTGTTTTTCAGGGATGTGAAAATGGAACCTGTGTTGTTCGTAAATATAATGATTGTCTTGAGGGTCAAAGTTGTGTTGATGGAGTTTGTGAATACAATACAGAACCAGAAAGTGAAACTATATTTTGTCAAAATATTGCAACAAGATTGGAGTGTGAAGAGTATGAATCCTGCATTCATAGTGCTACATCCGAAGTTGATACAACTGCAGATAAATGGGAGTTAGCAATTAATTGTGCTAAAAGTGCAACAACTTGTGAAGAGTCAAATCAATGCTGGAGTTATCTTTTTAATTAATCTGTTTTTAATGATTATATTTTTATAAAATAGATATATTCCCCTATTTTTCCAATAAAAAATAGCTTTAATCAATTTAAAATAGAGAAAACTGTTTTTATCCTTTACAAAATAGCTAAAAAATTGATAAAATCTGCCGTTTTAGATTTTGAGGTTTTTATGGCACTTTCAAACTTAGCTGTTCGTTCAATTACTGCTCTAATAGGGGCTCCAATTATTTTCCTTCTTATTTGGAAAGGTGATTTTGTTATCTGGAAATGGGTTGTTGTTGCCATAACTGCAATATCTCTTTTTGAGTTTTATAAAATGGTTGAGAAAAAATATAGTGATTTTAAAGATATTATGATTCCAGGAGTTTTATTGGGGACTCTTTTCTCCATAACTATTTTGTTTAAACCTTTTTATACCATTTTTGCACTTCCAGGAATGGTTGTTTTAACATCTGCTTATGTTCTTTTCTACTTTAAAGATATGGGAAAAGTTGTTGAACGATTGGGATATCTTGTTATTGGAATCGCCTATGTATCTTTTTTAATGCCATTTTTTGGTCTTCTTATTGAACATCCAAAATATAATGGAAGATTACTTCTTATTGTTCTCTTTTTAATAACTTGGGGTAATGATACATTTGCCTATTTTGCTGGAAGATTTTTAGGAAAACATAAACTTTATGAGAAAATGTCTCCTAAAAAAACTGTTGAGGGTGCTGTTGGTGGTGTTATTGGTGGACTTGTTCTAACTGTTGCATTTAAACTTTTCTATTTTCATGAACTTCCTCTTTGGCTTGCAATTGTTGCACCTCTTGTTATTGGTCCATTGGGTCAAATGGGTGATTTAGTTGAATCAATGTTTAAAAGATATTTTGGTGTTAAAGACTCTGGCAACACAATTCCAGGTCATGGTGGTTTTTTAGATAGATTAGACTCGATTATGTTTAATGCACCTGCACTTTTTATTCTTTTTATCCTTTTTTAAAAACTATCTGGAGGAGTAATGTTTAAAAAAATAAAACTATCAATACCTTACTATCTATATGAGATTCTTGCAAAAGATATTGAAAACTTCTCATTCAAACCAAATGGCTTTTTTAATACAATTTTTGAACAGTTATACAAAGAGAGTTTTGAGATTGGTTCTCAAAAATCTAAATTTAATAAAACAATACAGTTTAATCTTAATAAACGTAATGTTCAGCTTTATGATACTCTTTTGATGAATGGTAAAATTGATAGTGATACAGAGTTTTTTCGTTCAATGTTAAATGCATATGTTCACTATCCTCAATACTATCGTGAAAGAATCCTTTTCAATAACACTTTTCGTGTTATTGAGGGTGCTGTTAAAAATCGTGTGAAAGTTAGAATTGTTTATAAAGATGTTCCAAGAGTTATTGAACCATATTTTGTCTCTAATGTTCAAAATGAGGCATACAACTATATATTTTCATATTGTCATAAAAATGGTGATTACAGAAACTATAAACTATCTCTTATTGATTCAGCAATACCTTTAGAGCAGTCTCAAGAGAAACGGGATGAGGATTATATTCAAGATATAGAGAAACATTTTGACCCATTTTTATCTTATGGTAGTAGTGTTAAAGTAAAATTAACAGAGACTGGTCAATCAATGTTAAAGTTTATTGATTATAATAGACCAAAACTTTTATCATCTGATGGAGACCTATTTACATTTGAGGCCTCCACTTTTAAAGCGAAAATATATTTTCAGGGTTTTTTAAAAGAGGCAGAGATATTGGAGCCAAAATCTTTAAGAGATTGGTTTGCAAATGAGCTGAAAAAGGCTGCTGAACTATATTTTTCAAAAAAATAGAGGAATTACAATGAAAGCTATTTTTGAAACACTCCTTAAGGAGATAAAAAACAGAGAGATAAAAAGGGTAAAAGCATCTCAGCATATGATTGCAATTGAGTCAGAGAGAGTTGGATTAGCCTCTAATCTTGGTGATTCAAATGATATTTCAGATTATATTGGAAAGAGAGATATATTCTCATTTGCAGAGATGATTTTTTCAGATAATCTTTTAGAGCGTTCTCTTGCAATTGCTGCAATAAACTCAGCACTCCCTGAGATACAAAACAGAGAGATAACAGCAGAGAATGGATATAATCTGCTAGAGAGATATGGTGTTGATAAAACAGTTGGTGTTATTGGTCACTTCCCTTTTGTAAAAAAACTGAAGCCTCTTGTGAAAAATCTTTATGTTTTTGAGTTAGAACCACAAGAGGGAGATATATCTGCTGATCAATTTAGCAAATATATTGGGGAGATTGATATTTTAGGATTAACAGCAACAACACTCATAAATAATACTTATGAGGGAATTTATAATCAATTCCATAAAAATCTAAAAACTATTATGATTGGTCCATCAACACCAATGAGTGATATCATGTTCTCTTTTGGAATTGATGTTCTATCTGGCTCTATTGTTGATAATGGAGATCTGTTTTTTAGTGAAATGGAAAGAAATCTTCATTTTAGAGAGACATCAGGAAGAAAACCATTTAATGTTTTTAAATAGTTTTTTGTTGAGACTGCTACTTTTATAAAATTGTTGTAAAAGAGTTACAATGCTATTGTTTAATATATTTTAGAGGTTTTTATGTCAGAGCATGAACAGAACACAACTTCACAAGCAGAGGAGGAGTTTTGGGGAGATAATGAGGATGTTATTAAAAAGGGTAAAAAATCTATTATAAGATATCTTTCAATAAAAGTTATAACAATGATTTTTGTTGCCTACATAATCTCTGGATATATGACAGACTTAAACTATTTTTTTTCAACAGATAAAATAACTCCTCTTCCAAAAGCAACAATTGATACAATAGAGGAGTATCAGAAAAATATTCCAGAGTATTTAAAAAAACTTCATAATAAAGAGGTCTCTATCTCAGGTTGGGTTGAGTTAGAGAAATCTTTTGCTGTTAAAATAGGTTTTTCAAAATATAATGTGTTAAAACTTTGGCAAATTCCTGTTTTTGTTGCAGTGAAACAGGGTGAACGTGGTGTTGATAAAGATGATATAGCTGCTGCAATACCTTTTCTTGATGTTAATGGAAGATTGCTTAATTATGATAGAGTGATTTCAGATAATATTCTGTTCAACCCTTACACATCAATAGCAAAAGGTTATCTTAAAATAGCAAAAGAGAGATTAGGAAAGGGTGCAATACTAATTATGGCTCATGAGGCTCCTAAAAAGGATTATAAAGTTTTAATAATTCTATTGGTTCTATTGGGTTACATTCTATACTCTCTATACTCTATATATAAAATAGTTAAAGGTACATCGGAACAATCCTAATTTTGTTAGGGTTTTTATTATTATAATCTATTATAGGATCTTGTGTTATGGAGAAAAAAATTCGTGTTCGTTTCGCTCCTAGTCCAACAGGGAGTATTCATGTTGGAAATGCACGTACAGCTTTGTTTAACTGGCTTATAGCAAGACAATCAAATGGTGAAATGGTTTTCCGCTTAGAGGATACAGATGTTGAGCGTTCATCACTTGAGTCAATTGAGAGTATTAAAAAGGATATGAATTGGCTTGGTTTTGATTGGGATGATGGTCCATATCTTCAGTCAGAAAGACTTGAGCTTTATCGTCAGAAAGCTAAAGAGTTGGAAGAGAGTGGAGCTGTTTATAAATGTTTCTGTAGTGCTGAAGAGCTTGAAGCAAAACGAGAAAATCAGATGAAAGAGGGTAAAACACCAATGTATGATGGTACCTGTACTCATTTGACAAAAGAGGAGGTTCAAGCAAAAGTTGATGCAGGAGTTCCATTCTCATACCGTTTTAAAGTAACAGAGAAATCAATAACACTTAATGACTTAGTGCGTGGTGAGATACTCTTTGATTTAAAAGAGACTGGAGACTTTGTTGTGATGCGTCCTAATGGTTATCCTGTTTACAACTTCTCTGTTGTTATTGATGATGCCTTAATGGGGATTACACACATATTAAGAGGAGAGGATATTCTTCCTTCAACACCAAAACAGATAATGTTATATAAAGCATTAGGGTTTGATGCACCTCAATTTGGTCATTTGTCAATGATAAATGGACCAACAGGACGTCCATTGCATAAAAGAGATGGAGCAACAAGTCTTTCATCATTCAGAGAGGCAGGATATGTTCCAGAGGCAATGTTTAATTTTCTTGCACTGTTAGGTTGGTCACCAAAAGGTGATAATGAGATATTAGAAAAAGAGGATATAATCTCCTCATTCTCAATCAAAGATGTATCAAAATCTCCAGCACAATTTAACTACGAGAAGTTAAAATGGATGAATGGTCAATATCTACACAAGAAAAGTGATGAAGAGATACTAGATTTAATCACTCCGATACTAAGTGAAAGATATAGTGGCTTTAGTAGTTTAGCAGATGATAGAAAACTTGCTGTTGCAAAAGCTGTTAAGCCAAGAGTTGAGTTGATTTCAGAGTCTGTTGAGCAGGCAAGAGTGTTTTTTGAAAAGGCTGAAATAACAGAAGCAGAGGCAGTAGAGATGTCAAGCTCTGAAGATTATAGAGTTGTTGTTGATAGTTTTAAAACTGTATTAGCAAACTATAGTGAAATCAGACTTGAGGATCAAAAAGCGATTACAAAAGAGGTTCAGAAACTATCAGGAAGAAAAGGAAAAGCTCTCTTCATGAATTTAAGAATCGCTTTAACAGGTGAGATGCACGGAGCAGACCTTGAGTATATCTTTTTTGTTTTAGGAAAAGATGAGATGCTTAAAAGGGTTTCTCAATAAACTCTTTATCTGTTATAACCTCAAAGCCATGTTTTTTAAGCAGGGCAACAGTAACACCATTACCAACAGTTAAATCCCCTTTAAAATTTCCATCATGAATTAAGCCTTTTCCGCAAGATGGTGAGTGAGATGTCATTATAGCTATATCAATATCAAACATTTGAGCAACTCTAAGAGTTTCGTTTGCCCCTTTTGAGAAATTTTCTGTAACATCTTTTCCATTTTTATCAAAAACTTTATCACCAACAATTTCGGCAGGAGTTCGAGGTGTTGACAATCCCCCCAACTGTTCAGGACAAGCAAGAATCACCTGATGATTTTTAATAAGTTCAATAAAAGCTGGATGAAAGTTACTATCATTTTTATATGTTGTCTCTAAACCTGCAAGACATGCACTAAGGAGAACTTTTTTTCTCATAATATCACCTAAATAGATTGAGATAAATATAGCATTCAGTTATACAATAATCAAATAGTAATTGAAAAAAATTGGCTTTTAATAGAGAATTTTAAATAATATAACTCTACAAGGATAACTATATAGTTTTATTCTGTCTATTCTTTTATTTTGGGTGTAGATTTTTCTTAAAACTAAGAAAAAACTTGAATTCATACCTTAAAGTTTATACAAATCTATCTATATGTTTTAAAGTATTATTATTAATGAATAGTAAAACTAGTTATATGTAAAAACATATTTTTTCTTTTTTAATATAAAATAATCTGATGTAAGAACGCATTTTTCATTTTTACTGTAAAACTATTCTGATGTAAAAATACATTTTTCATTTTTACTATGAAACTACTCTGATGCAATAACTCATTTTTCATTTTTACTATGAAACTACTCTGATGTAATAATGTATTTTATATTTTTACTGTGAAACTACTCTAATGTAAAAACGCACTTTTCATTTTTACTATAAAACTACTCTGATGTAACAGTTACATGACACAACTTTATAGTAAACTAACAACATGTAACACTTACATCGAGGTAACTTTAGTGTAAAAATCGATTTGTAACTCTTACATTGATGTAACTTTCGTGCAAAAATTGATTTGTAACTCTTA
>JAFGXH010000213.1 GCA_016936735.1 bacterium | reverse complement strand
TTTTTTTATATTTTTTTATATTTTTTTAGTAAAACTATATGATTTATTTATTTTTAAAATACTCAAATTTAGTATAAGTAATTGTAAAACTTTTGTTTCTTGATTGTTTTTTTATTGCTTTTTTTCAAATTATAACCATTATAAAATAAATGTGGATGTTTAAAATAGGTTTTAAACATTTAGATTACCAAATATTATAAACAAATAGATATTTTAGTAGTTTTAAACTTCTATTAAAAGATGAGCTATTTTGAATAGTAGTATGAAAAAAATTTAAGCTTCCTAAATAACTTTATATGGAGAGATTTAGATATGAAAGATGTTCAAGGTTGGATTGATGAGCGACAAATTGCTATTAATAAAGTTGGAATTAAATCATTAAAATATCCGATTGCTGTTCTTGATAAAGATAATGAAAAGCAGTCAACAGTTGCTGAGGTTGATATGTATGTTGACCTTCCAAAAGAGTATAAAGGAACACACATGTCTCGCTTTATTGAGATATTTAATGAGTATCATGATAAAATTACTATGGGAAATCTTATCGAAGTTTTACAGGTAATGAGAGAGCGTTTAAATGCCTCAAGAGCAACAATGGAGGTGAAATTTCCATATTTTATTAAAAAAAAGGCACCAGTAAGTGGAAGTGAAGGATGGATGGATTACCAATGTGCCTTTATTGGAGATTGTAATGAGGATAAAGGGGAGTTTATTTTAAAAGTAAAAGTTCCAATAACATCATTGTGTCCATGTTCAAAAGAGATTTCAGCTTATGGTGCTCATAATCAACGCTCTTTTATGACAATTGAGGCTAAATATAAAGAGTTTTTATGGTTAGAGGATATTATACGAGTTGCAGAAACCTCAGGTAGTTGTGAACTTTATCCTCTTTTAAAAAGAGTTGATGAAAAATATGTTACAGAGTTTGCATATGATCATCCTGCATTTGCTGAGGATATTGTTAGAAATGCTGCATTAAAACTTATTGATATTGAAGAGATTACTTGGTTTAGAGTTCAAGTTGAAAATATTGAATCAATTCATAATCACTCCGCCTATGCCTGTATAGAGCATCAAAAATAGGAAAAAATCTCCTATATTTTATCAATAATATTTACTTGATATCCTATTTTTTAAAGATAAATTTATATTTTTTATATTAATATATTCATAAATGTAAGATAATAAATAAAATTTGATTTTTTTCTCTTTTTTTTATATAATTCCTTTGAACTTTTGGTTTTAAACGTGACAGATAATAAAAAAACAGTGGACATTACAGAACTTCTTTTAAGTAAAACAGACAAAAATAAACAGGGAAAAACTGTTGTTCTTGATATGGAGGAGATTGAATTTGAAGAGAAAACTATTGAATTCAATGATAAACCAATTAAAAAAGGGGTTGTTGATATTGAAGATCTTTTAGCTAAGGAGGTCGAATATACTCAGGATTTATCAGAGGATGATCTTTTAGTAGAGGATGATGAAGAGGGTGTTACACTAAAAAAAAATAAAAGTATATACCCAACAACAGATATAAATACCCTTTTAAAACAGAAAGAGGGTAGTTTGCCAAAAAATAACCCACTTTTAGATCTAGAGAAAGATTTAAAAAAGATGAATTCAGATGAGGAGGAGACTGATTTACAAATCAAAAACTCTCCAACACATTCACTATTAGATCTTGATAAACAGTTAAAAAAACAGTTTTTTAATGAAAAAAGTGATGTTTTTGATATTTTTGATGAAAAATCTATTAGAATAATTGAGTTATTAAAACAGAAGAAGATAATAGAGGCATACCAACTTATGGAGTCAATGTATACTCAATATGAGAATCGAGGTGGAATGCAGTTGATAGAGTATCTATTTAGGCATTATGTTAGATAATCTATTTTAGATTTAAATTCAGATAAAAAACAGACCCATTTTTTATCTTTAGTTTTATTAAAATATTTTATGGATTTATATGAAAATTTTTGTTTTTATATTTTTTATTTTGTTATCAAATATGGTTTTTGCTGTCTCATCAGATGAATTTTGCGAATATAGATTTTTTGCTGATGGTAATTATGATGGTAGTTTAAGTATGAAACCATTAAATATTACAGAAACAGGTTATACTCTTGAGGTTGATTTTAAAATGGGCTCTATTCATCAAACAAAAACTTTTGAGATGCCTCTTCAAATCAACAAAGAGGAGTTTGTTGAGAAAATGATAGAGATAACATCCAGTTATAACAAGAGCTCTATTAAAATTCTATCAAAAAAAATAATAAATAATTATACATATGAGTATAAAGATAGAAAATATAAAGGAACTAAAATTGATGTTGATGTTGAGATAGATGGTAATCCATACACTTTAACATATACTCTTTATGATAAAGTACCACTATTGAATATTTTAAGGTTCTCTATTATACAAAAAATAAAAACAAAAAAAGAGTATACATTGGAGAATATGATTCTTATTCAAACCTATAAAACAGAGGGGACTTTATATAAATTATGATTGAATATGCAGACTCTTCAATTCATATAAAAGATACAATTTTATGGCTTGATGCTATAAAAAAAAGAGCACTCTCTTTTATCTCTCATGCCCATTCTGAACAGATGAATACTTTTCATGATAGAATTATAGCAACAAAAACAACAATTGAGTTTTATAAAAAGTTTGTTTTAAAGGAGGTGCCTTTAAATGCTTTGCAGATGTCTTTTTTTAGAAAATTCTCAATTGGAGATTTAACACTAACTCTCTATCCATCAGGACATGTTCCAGGTGCAGCACAACTTTTTGTTAAAGTAAAAGAGAATAAAATACTTTATTCTGGTCATATAAACAATAGAGTAAATCCTATTTGTGATGAGATATATTATCCAACAGCAGAGACTCTTGTTTTAGATTCAACTTATGGTTCTGAAGAGTATATATTTCCTAAAAGGGATGTAGAGGAGAGTCTATTTTTAAAATATGTAAAAAAAGAGCTTGAAAATGGTTATCATATTGTTATTTTAACAAACCCTTTTGGAAAAGCTCAATACCTTATAGATCTCTTAAATAGATTACAAAAACCTATATATCTTCAAAATAAAATTTATCAGTATACACAACTATTTAAAAGTGAGAAAATAATTGATTTCTCATTTATAAAACCATTAACATCTAAACTATCAACTCCATCGATTCTTCTTTATCCATTTGAGTATTTTGAAAAAATTCCATTTAATAGAGATGAATATAAAAAAATTGCTTTGAGTGGAGATGCAATTTTCAAAGATATTTTTCATTCAAAATATATTTTAGATGAAAGTTTTATAATATCAGACCATGCAGATTTTAATGGATTAATAGAGTATGTTAAATTTGTTTCTCCATCTAAAATCTATTTAATGCCAAGTAAAACAGAGAGCAAATTGTTAAAACAACATTTAAAAGAGCTAAGATTTGATGTCGAAGAGCTTTTAAAACCAAAACCCAAATCACTATTCTAGTTTAATCACTTTTTAAAATAAAGGGATTTTTTATGAAAAAATTTGAAGAGATAGCAAAGGAGAGAGCTCAAGAGCGTATAAAAATAGACAATTTAAAACATACTGGATTTTTTAAAAAATTAGTAAAAATAGTTTTTATAACATCTATTTCTATTGGAATTGCAGTTGGAATTGCAGCAACAGTAGTATATCTATACTTTTTTGATAAAGTATCAATGGTTCCAAAAGTTGAACAATACAAACCAAGTTTAACAACAAAAATATATGCAGATAATTTGGAGGTTATTGGTGAATACTCCACTGAATTCAGAGAGATTATTCCATATGAAAAAATTCCTAAAAAAGTGATTCAGGCTTTTATTGCATCTGAAGATATAGAGTTTTTTGATCATTCAGGACTTAACTATATTGGTATTATTCGTGCAGCTTGGAAAAATCTTAAGGCTGGAAGAGTTGTTCAAGGTGGTTCATCTATTACTCAACAGACAGCAAAATCTTTTTTAGGTGATGATGAAAAAAAAGAGAGATCTTTTAACCGAAAAATAAAAGAGGTTATAATGTCTCGACAAATGGAGCAAATTCATTCAAAAGAGCATATTTTGTTTCTATACCTCAATCAAATATATTTAGGACATGGTGCATATGGTGTTCAAGAGGCAGCAAAACACTATTTTAATAAAAATATATGGGAACTTGATTTAGCAGAGATATCTCTTATTGCAGGACTTCCTCAAGCACCATCTGTTTATTCCTCTTATAGTAATACATCAGAGGCACTAAAACGTCGTGAATATGTTTTAAAAAGAATGTTACAGGAAAAATTTATTACAAAAGAGGAGATGGATGAGGCTTTAAGTAGAAAAATAGTTGTATTTAAAGATATTCCAAGTAGAGTTCACTATTATGCAAATTTAAAAGAGAAATATCCTAATGCAGTTTTTGTATATGATTATGGTGTAAGAACAGATACTCTAAGTGGTGAAAAAAATCTTCTTCTTGATTCAACTTTTTCCAAAGCACCATATTTTTCAGAGTATGCAAGAAGAGTTGTTCAAAAAGAGTTAGGGGAGAATCAGTTTTATACTGGAGGTTATAAAATATACACAACGGTGAGTCTTGAAAAACAGCATTTTGCAAGAGATGCAATTGAGAGTGGTTTAAGTGATTTATCCTCAAGACAGGGATTTTATGGTGCTATCACTAATTTAAAAAAAATTGAGTACAAAAAATTTTTAGAGAATAGTCAAAAATACTATCTTGAATCAAAACCAGCAAAGGGTAGAAGATATTTAGCACTTGTAACAAAAGTTGATAAAACTGAAGCAGATGTAAAATTTGGCTCTTTTGAGGGAAAAATTCTAATAAAAAATACAAAATGGGCTAGAAAAGAGAATCCAATGGTATATTTTGGCTCAGCATTGATTGGAGATTTAAGAGAGCCCTTATCTGAAGGTGATGTTGTTTGGATTCGAATTTATGATAAAGAGGAGTTAGATTCCTCTGGTAAACTTATTGTTGGATTATCACAAATTCCAAAACCGCAGGGAGCAATATTAAGTGTAGATTATAATAGTGGTTATGTTAAAGCAATGGTTGGTGGTAGAGATTACTCCGATTTTAATCGAGCACTACAGGCAGAAAGACAATCTGGTTCTATATTTAAACCACTCTACTACTCAAAAGCTCTTGATGAGGACTATACATTATCAACAACACTATTTGATTCACCAATTGTTGAGTATGACTATTTAACAAAAGTTAACTGGAAACCAGCCAATTATGAAAATAGTTACAAAGGAGAGGTAACTTTAAGAACTGCTTTAATGAATAGTATGAATATACCATCAATAAAAGTTTTTCAACATTTAGGAACAGATAAAGTTGCAAATTGGGTTAAAAAATTGGGAATAACAAGTCAATTAAATATGGACTCATCAATGGCTCTTGGTTCAACTGCAATAAAATTGGTTGATATTTTAACTGCATTCTCATATTTTGCTAATTATGGTGTTAAAGTACCTCTTGTTTTTATTAAAAAAATTGAGGATAGAGATGGTAATATCTTAGTGGATAATAGTCACTATGATGATCCTTTTCTTTCTCCAGAGTCTCTTCCTGATAGAGTTGAAGAGGAGCTTTTTACAAAAAAAGAGAGAGTTATAGATCCAGTTACCTCCTATTTAACACTTCGTTTATTAAGAGCTGTTGTTCTTTCTGGAACAGCTGTTGCTGCGAACTCTTTAAAAATTCCTATTGCAGGAAAAACAGGAACAACAAATGACTCTTTTGATACTTGGTTTATGGGATTTTCAACATCTTTATTAACTGGTGTTTGGATTGGTTATGATATGAATAATAATCCTTTAGGACGAGGAGAGGCAGGAGGAAGAACATCTTTGCCAGTATGGATTAACTACTCTAAAAAAGCTCTCTCTTATGAAATAAAAAATAATTTAGAAAAAGAGTTTCCTGAAGTGGATAATTTAGAGTGGGTAACTGTTGATAGGAATTCAGGGAAAAAAGCATCCCCATCATCAACAGTTAGAATAAAAGAGGCTTTTAGAGCTGGAACAGCTCCTAAAGATTTTGAACCAGATGCAAATGTAATGGATCCTGAAGATATTCTTATGGGTGGAAACTAATCTATTTATAATCAGAATTAAAGAGTCTGTTATTTTAACAAACCGAATAAAGATATCATTCATAAAAAAATGGTTCTTATTGTCTAAACAGTAATATTATTAGAGTATTTATATTTTTTGTATTATAATCATGACTATATAACTAAAAACTATCTTTTAAAAATATCAAGATAATTTTTATATAAATTTTCCTGTTTTAATTGATAATATTTATAATATGATAGTTTAGGTGGATTTATCTCTGTTTTTGATGTTTTTTGAATAACTATTGTGATAAAAAATAGTGAATATAATGCAAATATAGGAGTTATAACATAAGAAAAAAAAGATTTTTTTCTTATATGTTTATCATCAATTATTTTAGAACCATAAAAATTTTGAGAGATTGTAATAGCACCTTTTTGATTCAATTGCATTATTGCTTGAAGAGCCTCAAAATTAAATATAAAAAGCGAATCTAACACCTCTTCCAAATCATTCTCTTGATTTAATGATATATAGACCTCTTTTTCTATATCAGTTAATGAATGTAACAGTTCTCTTGGTAAATTTTTATTTTTTATAATTGTTGCATTTTTTATTGGAATCTCTTTTTTGATGATAGTTAGTTCATCTTTTTGCCTTATTGCTTCAAGAAGAACCTGTTCAACATCAATTGGATACATATTATATTTTTTAACCTCTTCATCAGATATCGTTCTATTTTTAAAAGCAAAAACTCCACTCTCTATCATCAATAAATTAAATATTTTTTGATGATAATAGAGATATAATATTTTCTCTTTTAAAATTGAGGGTAATACTCCTGACTCTTCTAAAACAGATGTTATCTTTTTCACCTCTCGTTTTGCCTTCTGTTGAAAAAACTTTAAATTTTCCTCTTTTAAAAGCTTGTGTTGAATTAAATATCTCTCTAATTTATCATTATTATTAAGAAAAAATAGTTCAACAATACGACCACGTTGAAATGTAATTGTGGCAAGATTTTTTATCTCCAAATCCCCTGTTTTCTCTTGCTGTGCGAGCATTTGGAATAGTTCAATTATTCTAAAATCAGAAAAGTTTCCTTGAAATGCCATTAACTACCAGAAATTAATAATCTTCAATAAGAGCATCTGCAATTGCTTCAAAATCTATTTTATAGGTTCCATCTGCAATCTGTTTTTTTATTTTTTGTATGTTTGGGTGGTCTACTGATGTTACTTCATCAAGTATTTTTCCCATATCAATACTATTTTCAGATTGTATATCTTTATCTTTTTTTTGTTGAAGCTTTTCATAAGCCTCTTTAGATATTGAAACAGAATCGTATGATTTTTTATTTGATGGAATCCCTTCCTGTTGTTTTTGAGCTCCCTTTTTTTGGTAAAGCTCCATTAATTGAGTAAGCGGCCCTACTTTCATGACAAACCTCCATGCTGTCAATTTTATAATCGACCGAAAAATCAAAAACTGTAATCAAATAAATCTATTACATACTTTTTGTAATAAATTCTCCAATCATATTATTATTAACATGAAAAAGATAAAAATACTAGCTTTATAATAACATAAAAAAAATAAGGTAAAAATAAAAGATTGAAAGAAAAAGAAGGTGTATTATTACAAAAAGTATTAGAAAAGCTAAGAGAACAAAAATTTAAAAGAATAATCAGAAAAAATCCTCTCTATTCTTAATAGATTTTTTTAGGTAAAAAAAAAGCAGACAGTTGTCTGCTTAAACGGAGGGAGAGGGATTCGAACCCTCGGATGTGTTACCATCACACGATTAGCAATCGTGCGCCTTAAGCCTCTCGGCCATCCCCCCAAAGGGGAAAACAGAGGAAGAGGGATTCGAACCCCCGGTACCTTTCAGTACAACGGTTTTCAAGACCGCCGCCTTAAACCGCTCGGCCATTCCTCCATAGGATTCCTTTATATAATAAATTTCATCATTTGTCAATATTTTTTTTGACACTTTTTAAACAAAATGTTAAAATCCAACTATTAACCCTTTTGGAGGATTTATGAAAGGAGTTTTATCTATTATTATTCTATCTTTAACTCTACTCTCTTGTGAAAAAAAAGTATATACTCCAAAAATATCTCCAAAATCGGCAGAGGAGTTATTAAGAGAGCAAAATTCAGATATTAATAAAAATTTTGCAGAGAGTAGCTCAGAAAATAGTGATAACAATATAATAAATAGCAATACTGAAATAAGTGATGCAAACTCTAAAACAAATCAAAATATTTTAGATGAGGCGAACCAAGCTAAACTAGAGAAAAACTATACAAAAGCTCTTAAACTTTTTTTAGATGTTTTAGATAAAGAGCCAAATAATACAACAATTCTTGAAAATATTGCAGATATCTATATTGCATTAAAAAAATATTCAGATGCAATAGAGTATGCAGAAAAAATATTAAAACTTAATCCAAATAATCAATTTGCACTTATTTTATTAGCAAATAGCTATCTTGAAAAAAATAGTCTCTCAATAGCGATGGAGTATTATAAAAAACTTGAATCTTTATCTCCATCTTTTACAATATATTATAATATCGGAGTTATATATGAGAGACAATTCAAATATTTAGATGCTCTTAGCTATTTTGAAAAAGCAGCAAAAAAAACTCCAAATGCAGAGATTTATTACTCTTTAGCTGTTATTAGTGAAAAACTTAAAAGAGATGAACAGACGATTGAGTATCTTAAAAAATCTCTAAAATATAATAAACACTCTCTTCCAACAAGAAGATTTTTAGTAAAAATTCTTTTAGACTCTGGAAAAAATGATGAGGCAGCAGAGAATATTGAACATCTATTAAAGGAGAATAAAATATCTGATTATCAAATTGCTGCATCTATCTATAAATCACAAAAAAATATTAAAAAAGCAATTGAGATTTATGAGGCAGGTAAAAAATTAGATGGTGTTAATGATGATTATATATATAATCTTGGATTATGTTATGAAGAGGATAAAAATAGAGGTAAATTAGAGTCTCTTATCTCTGAAGCAAAATCAATGACACTTAAAAGAAAACTAAAAGTTCTTTTAGATAAAATAAAAAAATAGAGTTTTATTTTGTTACCATTTGGCAAAAATTAATTAAATTGTTTTTTAGTAACTATTCAGTGGAAACTAATTTTAGTTATTTTTTTTAAATTTTAAAAGAACCCCAAAAGTAAGTAAAATCTTAATTTTATTTACTAAAAATTAAGAAAAAAAAGGGAAAAATTAATTTTATTATACAAAAAATAAAGAGGTTAAAATGAGATCTATTAATAGCATATTAGTTACTGGTGGTGCAGGTTTTATTGGTTCTAATTTTATTAAATATCTTTTTGAAAAAACAGAGTTTGGTGGTGAAATTGTTAATATTGATAAATTAACCTATGCAGGTAATTTAGAGAATTTATTTGAAATTGATAAAAAATATGGAAAGAGTGGTGAAAATAGATACCATTTTGAAAAAATTGATATTGTTGATTATAATGCAATTGAGTCTATTTTTGAAAAATATGAGTTTGATGCAGTTGTTCATTTTGCAGCAGAGTCTCATGTTGATAGATCTATTCATGGTCCTAAAAGTTTTATTGAAACAAATATTATTGGTACATTTAATCTATTAGAGGTTTGTAGAAAATATTGGAAAAACTTTGATAACAAAGTTTTTCATCATATCTCAACAGATGAGGTTTATGGAAGTTTAGGAGATGATGGATATTTTTATGAAAATACAGCCTATGACCCAAGAAGTCCATATTCAGCATCAAAAGCCTCATCTGATCATTTAGTAAGTGCCTATTTTCACACATATAATCTTCCTGTTACAATATCAAATTGCTCTAATAACTATGGTCCACTTCAATTTCCAGAAAAACTTATTCCAATAATGATTAATAATATGCTTGAGGAGAAGCCTTTACCTGTTTATGGAGATGGATTAAATGTAAGAGATTGGCTTTATGTTGATGACCACTGTTCAGGTATTTGGAAAATAGTTAAAAATGGTATTTTAGGGGAAACATATAATATTGGTGGAGAGAATGAGTGGACAAATATTGCATTATTAAATAAATTATGTAATATTGTGGCTCAAAAAATGGAGAAACCATTTGGATATTATCAAAAACTCATAACTTATGTTAAAGATAGAGCTGGTCATGATAGAAGATATGCAATAAATTGTGATAAAATAAAATCTCAATTAAATTGGAAACAGTCTCTCTCTTTTGAGGAGGGGCTTGAATTAACTGTTGATTGGTATTTAAACAATAAAGAGTGGATTGAGAATATAAAAACAGGTGAATATAAAAAGTGGTTAGAGATAAATTATTAACTATAACCCTTAAATGATTTAATAACAAAAGAGACTTTTAAAAGAGATAAATTATGAATATAGCAGAAAATCCATATCTAGTTACAAAACCATTTTTACCACCTATTAATGAGTATAAAAAAGAGATTGAGAAAATTTGGGAAACAAATTGGTTAACAAATTCAGGTCCTCTTCATGAAAAATTCAATAAAGAGATAAAATCATATCTTAATGTAAAAGAGAGTACTCTTTTTGTAAATGGACATATTGCATTAGAGTTAGCAATTAAATCATTTGAGTTTCCAAAAGATAGTGAAATAATAACAACACCATTTACATTTGCATCAACAACACATGCAATTGTGAATAATGGATTAACTCCTGTTTTTTGTGATATTAAGTTGGATGATTTTACAATTGATACAGATAAAATTGAATCTCTAATAACAGAAAAAACAGTTGCAATACTACCAGTTCATATTTTTGGATATCCTGTTGATGTCTATAAAGTAAAAGATATTGCTGATAAATATAATTTAAAAGTGATATATGATGCTGCTCACTCTTTTGGTGTTAAAATTAATAATATTGATATCGGAAATTTTGGAGATATATCAATGTTCTCTTTTCACGCAACAAAAGTTTTTCACTCGATTGAGGGTGGAGTTTTAACATATAGTAATGAAAAATTAAAAAATAGGTTAGATTTATATAAAAATTTTGGTGTTAGTGGACTTGACTCTGTTGAACTTATTGGTATTAATGGAAAAATGAATGAGTTTCAAGCAGCTATGGGAGTTGTAAATCTTCGATATGTTGATAGTGAAATCGATAAGCGAAAAAATATTATTAACCTCTATAGAAAAAATCTTAAAAATATAATAGGAGTAAGATTTTTAGAGGATAGAAATGGATTAAAACATAATTATGCCTATTTTCCTATAATAGTTGATGAATTAGAGTTTGGTTTAACAAGAGATCTATTATATGAGGAGTTAAAAAAATATAATATTTTCTCAAGAAAATATTTTTATCCATTAATAACAGATTTTGAATGTTATAAAGGATTTTATAACGATTCTCATTTAATAAATGCTAAATATATCTCAGATAGAGTTTTAACTCTTCCACTATATACCCAACTAAATATTAATGATATAGTTTATATCTCCTCTGCTATATCAGAAATTAAATCATCTATTTTATCAAAATAGTCTATTTGACAATATTTAAATCAAAAAAACTAGAGTACTGTTTGTCTATTTTTAAAACATGATTTAATAACCAATCTTTTAAAAATGTTGCTAATTCATGAGTCATAACAATTTTATTGGCTGCTATTTTCTCTTTATATTCATCAATTTTTGCAACATATTGTTCATGAAGAGTTTTATGTTCTGCATATTTTGGATATCCATATTTTTGCATTAATAGCTCCTCATTTCTAAAGTGAGTTTTTGTGTACATTGAAAGATTTGCCAGAGTTTCAACTATGAGTTGTTTAGCCTGTTTTGTCATTAGTTGATCATAAAACTCATTGATTATATCAAAAAGTTTTTGATGTTCTCTATCAACAGATAAAATTTTAACACTATATGAATCACTCCATTTAAAAAACATATAACCTCCTAAAAATATTATTTTAAAAAGTAAAAAGTCTAAAAACTAATCCTTTATAGATAAATCTAAATATCTTTTCGGAATTAAATTAAAAAATATTAATAAATAAACTTTATTTTTTATTTTTTGAGATTATGGTCGATACTCTTTTTAGAGTGTTTGGGAGGATATTATGGGACTTTATCAGGCAATGTACTCAGCTGTTTCTGGTTTAAATGCAAATGGAACCTCTATGGGAGTTATTGGAGATAATATTGCAAACTCAAATACAGTTGGTTTTAAAAGATCTCGTGCAAATTTTGCAGATATTGTATCACAAACACTAATTGGAGCAACAGCAACATTTTCACAAATGGGACAAGGGGTTTTAGTAAGTGATATTCAACAAATTCACTCTCAAGGCTCTTTGCTATCAACTGGTTTAGATACAGATATGGCAATTAGTGGTTCTGGCTATTTTATGGTTAATGGAACCGTGAATGGTCAAACAGGAACATTCTATACAAGAGCTGGTCAATTTCATATTGATGAGGATGGTTTTCTTGTTAATCCTCAAGATTTACGTCTTCAGGGGTATGGTGTAACAGAGGATGGTCAAATAAATGGTGCAATTGGTGATATAAATTTAACATCAAGTAATATCCCTCCTCTTGCAACAGAAAATATATCAATAACAGCAAATTTAGATTCTGAATCGGAACAACTTGTTCCTATATTTGATCCTAACGATCCCTATAACACATCTAATTTTGCAACAGCTGTAACTGTTTATGACTCATTAGGAAACTCTCATCAGGTTGATATATTTTTTAGAAGAGGTGCTGCAAATGATTGGGAATGGCATGCTTTAATGGATGGTGGAGAGCTTTCTGGTGGAACTTCAGGAGTTCCAACAGAGATTGCATCTGGAACACTTGGTTTTACAACAGATGGACGTTTAGATACTGAAACTGTTGTTGGTGGTGTAGTTGATTTTAATAATGCAACCCCAGGACAAACAATATCATTCGATTTTGGTCCATCAATAACAACAGATGGTGGAGATGGAGAGACAGGAACAACACAATACTCTGCAAGAAGTAGTATTAATTTCCAAACACAAGATGGCTATACAACAGGTTCATTAACAAGAATTGCAATTGATTCAGAAGGTGTTATAAGAGGTGCATACTCTAATGGAGAGGTCAGAACTGTTGGTCAAATCCTTCTTGCATCTTTTCAAAATCCAGAGGGACTTTATAAATTAGGGTCTAATGTTTGGGGAGAGACAGGAGATTCAGGACTTCCACTTGTTGGAATGGCAAATAGTGGACCAAGAGGAGCTGTTATGTCTCAAAATCTTGAGCAATCTAATGTTGATTTAGCAGAGGAGTTTGTTAATATGATTGTTACTCAAAGAGCATTTCAGGCAAATTCAAAAAGCATAACAACAGTTGATTCAATGCTTGCAGAGGTTATAAACCTTAAAAGATAGTTAAAATTATATCAACTTTCTAGAAAATCTTTTATAATAAAAAATATAACATATAGCAATTTTCTATTTAGATGAATAAAATAAAAAAAATAAATTAAATATGAAATATTATCAAATTTTTATTAGTAATATTTTAATTATTAGAATTACCATAAACACTATAACTAAAGATTATAAAGAGTTGTTAATTATAAAGCCATATAAAACAACTATTCTCTTTACAAAAGTGATAGTTTTTGATATAAACAGAGGGTATTATTTACACTTTGGAGGTATTTTATGGTTAATGTTAATCAGTTAGTTGGAGTTGTTAAAAATATTGCAACAAATCCTGCTGGAGCAATTAAAGAATTGGGAGAGACATCAAGATTTAAATCTGTTGCAACATTAGAGACATTTTTATTTGCTGCACTTATTCCTGTTGCATATTTAATCTCTTGGTTTGTTGTTGGATTTGGTGGTGGAAGACTTGGTAGAATTAGAATGCCTTTTGTTCATTGGGTTAACAACTCAATGTTATTAATGTTTTATAGCCTTTTACTTCTTTTTATTATCTCAAAAGCTGCTATGTTTCTTAAAGATACTATTGGATTTTCAGGAAGCAGTGAAAAAATGAATCAAATTGTTGTTCAAAGTGGTATTGCATATTTTATTGTTAATGCTGTTATAGTTCTTTTTCATTTCATCTCTATTGATATGATTGATTGGTTACGTTTTGTTCAACCTGTTCTTTCTGGTGGTGCTGTTTTCTATCTTCTTTTTATGGGATTTAGTGGTGAATATGAGGTTGAAGAATCAAAAAAAGCTGTTTTTGCTGGTGCTTTAACAGGACTATTTGTTATTGTGGGTATTGGAATCAACTGGCTTGTATTTAACTCTCTTGGAATGTCTCTCTTAGCAGCAATGTTTGGTGGTAAATTCTAATAAAATCTTTTCAAACTAAAATCATTTAAAAATCATTTTATAAAAATATAGTAATCTGTTTCATGAGAAGTGTGAGCAAAGTTCATTTTTAAATAAAAAACTCCATCTGATTGTGGAATGAAGATATTAAATGGCAAAAATCTATTACCAAACTCCTCAATTTTCTCTTTATCACTATTATAAATCTCAACAATATAATCATCATTTAAATTAATTGAGAGTATAATTCCCTGATTTTCACTTAAATTGAGTTTGTATATATCAGGTTTTCCAGGACATGAATAATTTTTCTCTGAATATGGTAAATCTATCTCAGTTGCATTTTCAAAACTATTTCCAATAGAGTCATCTTGACACTCTGAAATTACACATTCATCAAAGAAAGGAAAATAACCATCATCACAAATACAATAGTATCCTAATCCATTGTATGAGTTAATTATATTACAATGTGAATTTGCTCCACAATTTAATGATTCACAAGCTATCTCAATTGCTATACAATCACCATTATCATTCTCTACAAACCCCTCTTTACAATCACAATAAACATAATCATCTTGATAACATTTAAAATTATCTTTTGATTCACACTGTTGGCAAAAAATCTCTTTGGGTTCACAAATGCCTGTTATAGAACTAAAATAGTATCCTTCATCACATTCACAAGAGGCATAACATCCTCCATAGCCATCACCACAATTTTTTTCACAATGAGTATTCTCTTTTCCTGAACAATCAATATAGTTACAAAAATCATCAAAAGAGACACAACCATCCTCTTTTTTTAGAAAAGATGGTGTAAATTTATAATTGGTATAACCACTATCACACAAACACTCTGTTGTAAACTCTCCACTCTTTTGACATGTTGAATTATCTCCACATTCAATATTTTCACAAACATTTATACATTTTCCATCACTATCTCTATAGTATCCAACATCACATAAACAATCAAAAACTCCATTTTTATAATCAAAATCACAAATCTCATTATTTTCACTTGAACAATTTAAAGTGTTACAAATATTCTGTTTATAGTCTATTTTTAGTTTATATTTTGTACTACCATAATCATGAGTAATAAATATATAGTAGATTCCTGTTTCAGGAGCAGCAAATTGATAAGAATGAATACCCCAATTAGAATTTATTTCATTATAAATATAGAATTGAACCATTTTCCCAAATTCATCTTTTGGTGTTTCAAAAACAATAGTATCATTTTTATTTAATGATATTTTATACCAATCTCCAAGTGAATTGCAGATTACTCCATCTGTTTTTTCAAATGGCAAAGTTATCTCTGTTGCATCAAATGGTGTATTTGATGAGTTATCATCAATACACTCTACCTCAACACACTCCCCTGTTTCAACATTACAACTTGAGAATTGATTTAATATTTTACATTGCTCATCAACTTCACACTCTGTTTTAATATCTAAAATATAGTCATCATTAATTATTCCTCTTGAATCTATTGTTAATTGTTCCTCACTGCCATCTGTTTTAAATGTTATATATTTTTTATTCCCAACTGTAATGTGATTATTATAGTTTATTTGAGAATAGATATTTGAATAGATTAAATCTATATTACTTGATGATATTGTAATAAATATATTTTTCTCCTCATTCAATTTAAATTTATATGTAGACCAAATATTTGTACATAGATGTCCAGATCTATTGAATGGAATGGTTACACTTTGTGCTGCTTCACCAAAATTATCACCTTCACACTCTGGAATTTTAACACATCTATTCTCTGTATAATCAATATCATATCCTGTATTACAAACACAGAATGGATAATTAATCTCTGAAAAACAGTGTGAACCAGATAGCATTTTTGAACAATCTATCTCTGCACAAATATCAGTAACACATTGTCCAATCTCATTACAGAATTTTTTTGTTGAATTTTCGGAACAATCGGAGTGAGTTTTACACTCATCATACAAACAAACACCATTTACACACTGTTGATTCTCAGCACACTCAACATCACAAGTTGGTGTAGAGTCACCATTATCTCCACAAGATAATAGAGATAGCAAAAAAGTTAACAGCAAAAATTTTTTCATAAATACTCCTTATAAAAATAG
>JAFGXH010000212.1 GCA_016936735.1 bacterium | reverse complement strand
AGAACCCCCACCCTAAATCCTATTAGCCCCTCACCCCAACCCCTCTCCCGAAGGGCGAGGGGCTTAAAAAGATTTGGAGAGGGACTTTAAACGTAAGTAAAATACTAATTTTATTTACTAAAAAGAAGAAAAAGAAAAAAATTGTTATTTTTTTAAATTTCAAATTCTGCTGAATAGTTACAAAAGATTTAATATATTTTTATTTTAATGAGGTTATTATGAAGGATACAGTCTATATTTTTTCAAGTGGAACTCTTCAAAGAAAAGATAATACCCTTTTTTTTGAAACAGAGGAGGGGGATAAAAAATTTATCCCTATTGAGAATACAAAAGAGATTTTTGCATTTGGAGAGGTGACGATTAATAAAAGATTACTAGAGTTTTTATCACAAAAAGAGATAATTTTATCATATTTTAGTTATTATGGTTATTATATGGGCTCTTTTTATCCAAGAGAACACTATAACTCTGGATATATGATTTTAAAACAGGCATCTTTTTATGAAAATGAGGAGAAAAGAGTTCAAATTGCTCTTGCTTTTGTTGTTGGAGCTGCAAAAAACTGTTTGAAAATATTAAAATATTATAATAGAAGAGGGAAAAATCTCTCTGATTTAATTACGAAAATATCAGATTTACTCGAAAATCTACCCTCACAAAAAACAGTGCAATCGATTATGTCAATTGAGGCTCATATAAAGCAAACATATTATCAATCTTTTGATATAATTATTGATGATGAGGATTTTCAGTTTGATAAAAGAACAAAAAGACCTCCTCAAAACTATATTAATGCTCTTATAAGCTTTGGAAACTCAATGATTTATAACTATGTTTTAAGAGAGATATATCAAACTCACTTAGATCCAAGAATAGGTTATCTTCACTCCACAAATTTTAGAAGATTCTCCCTTAATTTAGATGTTGCAGAGATTTTTAAACCAGTTATATCTGATAGAACTATATTTTCTTTATTAAATAAAAGAGTTATCACTAAAAAAGATTTTACAAAAGATCTAAATGGAATACTTTTAAATGATGATGGAAAAAGGAAATTTTTAAAACATATTGAGGAGCGAATGGAGGAGACAATAAAACACTCAAAACTTAATGCTCCTGTAAGTTATAGAAGATTAATGAGGCTTGAGCTTTATAAACTTGAAAAACATTTTATGGGAGAGGAGAGTTATGAACCTTTTGTTATGGATTGGTGAGAGAGGTTAAGATGTTTATTATATTAGTTTATGATGTAGCAGAGAATCGATGTGGAAAGATGCTAAAACTTTGTAGAAAATATATTCAGTGGGTTCAGAACTCTGTTTTTGAGGGTGATATAACAGAGGGGAACTATAATAAACTTGTTTATGAGATAAATAGAGTTATAGATAAAACCGCAGGAGACTCTGTTATTATATATCAGTTCCAATCTTTGAAATATAGTAAAAGATTGGTTTATGGATTAGATAAAAAAGATGACTTAATGTTTATTTAGCGTCCTCTTCAACCCTTTTTTTAGATTTTGAAGGCTTTTTATAATCTGATTTTGCTTTTAAGCCAAGCTCTTTAATCTCTTTTGAGTCCTCTCCATAGTATCCTGCAACAAGTTTTCTAATTCTTGATGATACTGAAGATGTTTCAGCAAGAAGTTTATCTCTTTTCTTTTTAAGATCAAAAAGTTCAAGCTCAATATCATCTATTTTATCAATAGAATCAAACAAATCATTACATTGAGCCTCAAAATCATCAACAGAAATATCCTTTAGTTTTAGTTCAGAGTTCTTTTTAACAAACTCTAAAGACAATTTAATTTTTTCAATCTCTTCTTTAATAACATTCATAAATCCTCCTTTGAAAAATAACTATATATTAAACGAAAGTTAAATCTATTTTATTCATTTTTATTTTCATTTTTTTATTTTTTTTAAATAACTCTCACCTTAAATCCTATTAGCCCCTCACCCCAACCCCTCTCCCGAAGGGCGATGGGCTTAAAAAACATATTTTTCTTTTCAGAGATGCTTCTCTACTTTCCAGAGATGCTTCTCTATTTTCCAGAGATGCTTCTCTTCTTTCCAGAGATGCTTATCTTCTTTCCCCCTCACCCCAAACCCCTCTCCACTACTTGGAGAGGGGCTTTAAAAATCTATTTTTCTTTCCAGAGATACTCCTCTCCTTTCCAGAGATGCTTCTCTGCTTTCCAGAGATACATCTCTATATATTTTTATCTATACAACTAATCCAAGAGATGAAAGTGTGAAAAGATATTCTGTTTAATTTTTTTGTATATTAGAAGAAAATAGACTAAATTTACTTAATATTTTTACTTCTCCAATCTCCCTCTCCCCAAACCCCTCTCCGTCACACCCTAAAAATGCAAAGCATTTTTAAGGAACCCGTTTATACTTGGCGAGGGGCTTAAAAAAAATGGCGAGGGGCTTAAAAAAAATGGCGAGGGGCTTAAAGAAATTTAAGATTCTATTTAATTCTTTTGTATATTAGAAGAAAAAAGTTTTTATAAGTGATTAAAAGATACTAATTTATTTATGGATAATCAATTGTATAAAATTTATGTTATTTATATTGAAGTGAGATAAAAAAAATGTTAGCTTAGATTAGTTTCATGAAAAAATTTAGTTATATAATATATCAAAAGAGAGTATTTTTTTAATAAAATAATCTGTCAATCTGATATAGTGTAAAAACTCTAATGAATCGACAGAAAATATTGATATATTTGTACTGTTTTAATTTGACAGATTTTAAAAATTATGCTAGTATCAAAGTATCCCGATAGGATTTGTTCTTATAAATACATGTTTCAATATATTTTTATATATTTATAACAAATTGAGTTCGACTTTTACTTTACCTTTAAGGAATTGAAACCTCGAGTGAAGCAAAAATCGAGACCAGCAGCCGATGCACTTTTACTTTACCTTTAAGGAATTGAAACATTTT
>JAFGXH010000211.1 GCA_016936735.1 bacterium | reverse complement strand
TATATTTGTAATTCTAATTTTGTATAATTGAATAGTGATAAATTATTCAAAACCTTAAGTTTATTTAAAAATATAGAGTCTGATAATGTTTTAGTGTTGTATTAAAATACTGTTTTTTTAATAATTAATAAAACTCTATATTAAAGTTATTTTTCATCAAAATTAGCAATATTTTAAATAATTAATTGACAATTATTTTTATTATTGATATGATTTTTCATCTATTTAGGAGTGATTATGATTAATGTGAATTACCAATTTAACAACTCTATTTTTCCAGTAAATACAAAAGGTGATATTGACCTTTTAATTAGTTTTCAACCAACTACAACACCTAAAAAAAGAAGAAAATTAAATATCTCTTTAGTTATTGATAGAAGTGGTTCTATGGCAGGAAATAGTCTAAAACATGCTTTAGATGCTGCTAAATCTGTTGTTGATAGTTTAACTGATGAGGATATTGTTTCTGTTGTTGTTTTTGATGATGTTATTAAAACTATAGTTCCTCCACAAAATCCAACAGATAAAAAAGCGATAAAACAGACTATTAGTTCTGTTAGAGCTGGTGGTATTACAGATCTTCATGGTGGATGGGCTGAAGGATGTAAACATGTTGAACAAAATTTTGATCCACTTGCAATTAATCGTGTTTTACTCCTTACTGATGGTCAAATGAATAGCGGAATAACTGATAAAAAAACTATTATATCAAAAGTTGTTCAAAAAGGGGATGCAGGAGTTGTTACAACAACTCTTGGTTTTGGTAGTTGGTTTGAAGAGGATCTTTTAACAAGTATGGCTGCCTCCTCAAATGGTAACTTTTACTTTATTCAAACAAAAGAGGATGCAACAGAGGTTTTTCAATTAGAGTTAGACTCTTTAAAATCTGTTATTGCTCAAAATTTAGTATTAAAACTATCTCCTGCAGATAATATTACACTTACTCAATGGCTTAATTTATCAAAAGATGATAAACAAAGCCAAAAATTGAAAATGAATTTTGGTTCTATTTTTGAGAATGAGGATAAATTAATTGGTTTGAAAATTAATACTCCTACATTTGATAAAGAGGGTGTATTTCCTCTTTTCTCTGTTAAATATAGCACTGAAACTGTTGATGATTCAGGTAATATTCAAAAAATTGAGGGCGATTTAGATGTAAATATTACTATTGGAAATGGTCAAGCAACTTTAACATCTGCATATGTTGATATTGCAAGATTGAAAATTGCTCAAGCAAAAAATAGTGCTCTTAAATTTGCTGATGCTGGAAACTATACAGAGGCCTCAACTGCATTAAAATCTTTGGCAACTGAGTTAGAGACTCAAGGTTTACATGAGCATTTTGAGATGGCTGAAGAGATAGAGCAACTTCAATATTTTGCAACCCGTTTTAGCAATAAAAATGTTTCAAGTGATACTCGTAAAGAGTTAAAAGACCAATCATTTCAAGGATTATCTCGTAATCGTAAAGATTTGGCTGCTCGTGGAACAGAGATTAGCCAAGAGGTTTCTAAAATGCCAACTGTTTCAGAGGTTGGTGAGGGTGTTGAGCTTGTTTGTGTTAAAGAGGGTGGAAAACTTAGAATTAAAGTTGCAAGTAGTGGTTATGACCAAACATTAAATGTTCAATTCCCAAGAGCTATTCGTGCTGATGGTGCAAAATATGTTGTTGAAAAACTTGTTTTATCCTCAAATGGAAGTTTTTATAGAGCAGATGGAAAAATTCAGCGTTTAGTTAAAGAGGGTGAAGTTGATATTTTTAAATCATCCTCTGGTAGCTCAAGAGTTAAAACAGGAAAAGCAAGTAGTGCTCCAAAAACATTGGCAGACCTTGAGGTTACAGATTCAGTTGGTGATGGTATTCTTGTTCAGTGTGTTAAAGCAGGAAGTAAATTGAGAGCACGTGTTGTTTCTGATGGATATGAACCAGATTGGAATATGCGTTTTCCAAGAAGCATAAGAGAGGAGGGAACTCTTTATGTCGTTGATGAGGTTATTACTGGACCAGATGGAAAATCCTATATTGCTTGTGGAAAAATAAAACGTTTTGAACAGGCTTAGTAACAAACATTTCAAATCAAAAATAGATAAAACAGATTTTTTAAACTTCTTCTATTAAAATAACACAGAGAATATAACAATATTTGTTTTGTTATTTTTTCTTGTTAAATTATTTTATAGAAAGTATGTATCATATAGTATCTGATAATGTATAAAACATTTAGTATTATTAATCAAAAATAGTAATCTTTAATAAAATTATTATGTCTGATAATGTTTTATTTTTATATTATAATTTTTAATCTTTCTATAGCATTTAAAAAAACAATTCCATCTATTATAAAACTATAGATAATTGAATCACCATTATTAAAATAAAAAATTTGTCATACTTTCAGTAGGTTAGATTTGGACTACTTTGACAAGAGTTTTATTTAGAGATTAATCCTCTTTTATCTCTAAAACTCCAATAAATGGTAGATTTCTGTATCGTCCTTCATAATCAAGACCATATCCAATCACAAATTTATCAGGAATCTCAAAGCATTTATATTTTACACTTATTGGTTTTTGGATATTTGATGGTTTCTCTAAAAGGGTACAAATCTCAATTGAGGCTGGATTTTTTAATGCTAAATTTTGTGTTAAAAAATTTAGTGTTAATCCTGTATCAATAATATCCTCAACAATAATTACATGAATTCCCTCAATGCTTCTTTTTAAGTCTGATGTTATTTTCACAACACCAGTTGAGCGAGTTCCACCCTCATAAGAGCTTAAACCCATAAAATCAACTGTGAGTTGATTTGAATCTATTTTTCTCATTAAATCAGCAAGAAATATAACTGCACCCTTTAAAATTCCTATAAGAACAATCTCTTTTCCTTTATAATCCTCTGAAATTCTTCTCCCAATATCAGAAACTCTCTCCTCTATTTTTTCAATAGGTATAAGCTGATGAACAATCTCCATACCAACTCTCCTTAAACATAATTATTATTTATTATCTCTCCAAGTCCACCAGCACCTGGTAGAATATATTTTGTTTCAGTTAAACTTTTCTCTTCATCAAAAAATTTCCCAATAGGGGCATCGAGAACATGTTGAGGGGATAATCCTCTATCATACCTTAATGATATAACATGAATATCTGGATGTTGCTCTTTCATTGTTCTAACATATTCAGGAGTGATTATGAGGTGAAGTGTTATGAATGTAACATTTTTATGCATCTCTTTATACATATTTATAACACGACTAATAGAGCTTCCTGTTGCTCCCATTGGGTCTGGAATAAGGATAAAACCATCTGAAAATTGGGGAGTTATTTTTAGTCCAGCTAAAACAGTATTAACTTTCTGTTGTTCAACAGAGATATCACGACTTGCCATAATGTGATCAAAAATAACATTATCTGGATTTAAATAGAAATTAAGAGTATCAAAACAGATTTGCCCTGGAATCATTCCTGCACGTGCAATATCTGTTACAAGAACTTTTGTATTGGGATCTATTATTGTAGCTTCAAATTCACCCAATTGGTGATATGATTTCATTCTTGTCTCTATATTTTTCTCCACTTTTGGAAAAAAAGCTGTAATAGTATGATTTAAGAGAATTTTATAAAGCTCACGAACAAAAATATTTATCATAGGTTGAGTTGTCTCTTTTGATGATAGTTTTGCTAAAATAGAGAATGCATAAACATCATCAACAATATGAACATGATCCCCAAGCTCATGATTAATGAATTTGTCCGTTTTTGTAAATTGTTTGTAACAATTGTCTCTCATTTTTTCTCCTCTCCTTCTGGGTGAAAATGCAATCTGCATCTTGGTTCATATTGAGCATCTGAGCCTAAAACAACTAACTCATTTGATGCAATAATTCTTTGTGAACGACTTGCTGGATTTCCACAAATTGTACATATTGCCTGTGTTTTTGTTACATGTTCTGCAACAGCAAGAAGATCTGGTATTGAGCCAAATGGTCTTCCCATATAATCTAAATCTAATCCAGCAACAATAACTCTTTTTCCCTGTTCTGCAAGAGATTCACATACTTTTACAATCTCTTTGCCAAAAAATTGGGCCTCATCAATAGCAACTACCTCTATATCATCTAAATTATAACTATTAATATCCTCTATTTTTTGAAGTGGATATGCCTGAAAATATGATTTTGAGTGTGAAACAACATCATTATCATCATACCTTGTGTCAATTGCAGGTTTAAATACTATTAATTTTTGCTTTGCAATCTGAGCTCTTTTTACTCTTCTTATAAGCTCCTCTGTTTTACCAGAGAACATTCCTCCTGTTATTACCTCAATAGTTCCTATTTTCTGAAAGTAGACAATCATGAAATTCCTCTTTTTTAAAATAATAAAACTTTTTTTTATTTTTCTTATAAAAAACAATAGATTTTTTATTTTTCTTATAAAAAACAAAAATGATTAATATCTTTTATGGTAAAAAGATTTTTTTTACCCGTTTGGTTATAGCATTATTTTTTTTATTTGTAAAATAAATTAAAATTTTCACAAAAAATTCATCTTATTTTTATTGTAAAATAGTAAAAACTATTCTATATTATATTGTTAATAAGTTGGAGGTTTTTATGGCAAAGAAGTCTATTCAGAAAAAAGGTAACAAGTATGGAATTCATCGTGTTATTGAGCCTGTTGGTGTTCTTCCTCAACCAGCAATAAAAGTTGATAATAATATGGATGAGATTTATGACAATGAGATTTTATGTGATGTAATCACTCTTAATGTTGATTCTGCCTCTTTTACAGACATTAAGGCTCGAGCAGAGCATAAAGAGGAGAGAGTTGCAGAGATTATGACAGAGATTGTTTCAAAGTATGGAAAACATAAAAATCCATGGACTGGTTCTGGTGGAATGTTTATTGGAAAAATTGCGAAAGTTGGTGATGCTCTCAAAGATAAAATCGATTTAAAAAAGGGTGATAAAATCGCTAGTTTAGTGAGTCTATCTTTAACTCCACTCACAATTGATAAAATCAAAAAAATTCACATGAATAAAGACCAAGTTGATATCAAAGGTAAAGCAATTCTTTTTGAAAGTGCAATATGGGCAAAACTTCCAGATGATATGCCAGAACCATTAGCTTTAGCGGTTTTAGATGTTGCAGGAGCTCCACCACAAGTTGATAGACTTGTAAAAGAGGGGGATACTGTTGCAATTATTGGTGCAAATGGTAAATCAGGACTTCTCTCCTGCTATGTTGCAAAAAAGAAAGTTGGTCCAAATGGCAAAGTTATTGGAATTGTTCATAGCGAAAATAGAAAAGAGGATATTGAGAAATCTGGTTTTGTTGATGAGATTGTTATTGGTGATGCAAGTAATGCAATAGATCTTCTTGAGAAAATTGAGAAAGTTACTGATGGTGCTCTTTGTGATGTTGTTATTAACTGTGTTTCACGTGAAGATTGTGAAATGGGTTCAGTTATGATTACAAAAGATTTAGGAAAAGTATATTTTTTCTCTATGGCAACAAGTTTTACAAAAGCTGCTCTTGGAGCAGAGGGAATTGGAAAAGATGTTGAGATGATTATTGGTAATGGTTACTGTAGAGATCATGCAGATTATACTCTTAATGTTGTTAGAGAGAGTGAATATATCAGAAATCTTTATACAAAAAGATACTGTTAATTAGTCTTTATTATGTACAATTATTTAGCAAAAAATATATAATTATTCAGCGGAAACCGGTTTTAGCTATTTTTTTTAAATTTTAAAAGAACCCCCACCCTACAGTTCGACAAGCTCACTGACCGTTTCTTTTTATAAAAAAAGAAAAGAGTAAAAGAGTTTG
>JAFGXH010000210.1 GCA_016936735.1 bacterium | reverse complement strand
TGCTGATGCTCCAAATCGTGGGTCTGTTCCCTTTTTTATCACCGCTTTCATCCCGTTTGGTTTCTCTATCACAGTCTCATCATCCTTCTCAACACTTTTTGTTGTGAATCCACTTGCTGATGTTACCTCCCAGATTCTTTCGGAGTTCTCATATTTCACCGCATATTTCGACACTCTTCCCATCGCTGTTTTTAGTGACACAGTGTAGTTATTTTTGTTCCCAACTTTTGCCAACTCTTTATATCCATTTGCTGCATTTGTGTCTCTTTCTAGTTTTCCCTCATCATTATATGTAAAAGTTGAGCTTTTTCCTCTTGGATTTGTGAATTTTGTTAATAATCCATCCTCATTATACTCCATTCTCCAGTTTAATCCTCCTGGAATAGTCAGTTTTGTTAAATCTCCTGCATCATCTACCTCTAAAACTGTCTCCTCTCCATAAGGTGATATTATTTTTGTTGCATTTCCATCACTATCTCTTATGATTTTTGTCTCTAATCCATTCAAATCGGTTATTTTTGTTAAAAACCCATCATCATTATATGTAAAATCATAAAGCGTTTGACCTGTTAAAGCATCCACTGTCTTTTTATGGTTCCCTTTTTGGTCTGTTAAATATAAAATAGTTCCATCCTCTGAAGAGATTGCTCTATATGAACCATTTTGATATTTAATCTCTTTATCTTTTATTGTATTTGTAAATTCATATAAAACATAACCATCATCAATAAATAGATTTCCCTCTGCATTCATTCCATGAAATTGAGGTGATGGCCACCAAAAATTGCGAGCATCTTCACCTACTTTTACCTCTTGACACTCCCAAAGCTCTAAATAATTTCCCTCTGAGTCAATAAAAGCATCTGAACCATCAAAATCACATTTACCAAAAAGACAATAAGTAGATCCATCATAATAATCACCAAAACATCCACCAATTATCTCTTTGATTGATAACCCTTTTACTTGAATTGTACCATTAATATAAACAGATTCATCATTTCCTACACCTAAAACAAAATCTTCAATATATCCACTTTCATAAATCAAAGTTAAAACACCATCTGTTGATATTTTCTTTAATCCATTACTATCAGAGATATAGATATTATCTTTTTTATCAATAGCTATTTTTTTTAGATCCTCAAATTTAGCATCTTTTGCAACAATTCCATATTGATTTAATAATCCATCCTCTTTTCCTGCAATAATAATTTCAAAACCATCATTATAAAGTGTATAAATTTGATTATCATGAACATAATGAACCAATCCATTAGAATCAATATCAATACTATTAATAAAATGTTGAACTTTGTGTAAAATAGTTTTCTCTTCACCTGTTTTGGGATTAAACTCTATTATAAAAGAGTCCTCATCTGAACCTGTATCATAATTATTATAAACAACATATATTATGCCACTTGGTGAAACAACAAAATCCCCAATATCATTTCGCATTGCATTAAATACAACTATATATTCATCATTTTCATCTTTTTGATATATTTTATGGCTTCCCTTATAGTATGTTTGATTATCTTTTCCAGCCTTTAAATATAGATAATTATAATTACTATCATCATAATAATCTTTTACACTACTCAAAATCCACATAGCACGACTATTATTTGCTTTTTTTCCATTCCCTTTATAAATATTCCCTTCACCATCAAAAATATGTTGTGCTGAAACTGTCCAACCACCATTCTTTAAGTTTTTAGAATCTAAAAATGTATCAAAAACAGCCTTATGTGTTTCTGTAAATGATATCTCATTTCTTGTTTTATCAAGTGTTAAGTTGTCATTTGTATATTGAGCAAAACTATTTTCATACTCATTTGGTTCCATATAAACAGCATCATAATAATATGTAACATCACTTCTATAAGCAATAGATCCATTTATATCTCTTCCATAGATATCTTTACCATCCCATTCAAAAAATTGTTTAATATTTGCCTCTGGTTCAAACTCTTTTTCATAAATTTTGCCAGCAACTTTTAAACTAACCTTTACTCTCTTTACATTTGATGGAATAGATTCTCCAGATGCAGTTATTGTTATTGATCTATTTGATTTTGGATTTCTTTTACTTTGATAATGAAGAGTAAATAGAGTTCCTGCAATAGGCAAAACCTCACCTAAGCTTTGATGTTGAACTCCGATAATAGAGCCAGATGTTTCACAAGTATTACAATCATCATCATCTCCAGGAGGATCATTTCTTGGTGATTCACACTCTCGACATCCATAAGGCCAGTTATAATCCCAAGGTGTGAAATGGGTGATAGGAACACGCCATAAAGAGGCACCAATCTCATATTGTGTTGCTAACTGTTTTAATTCAGCCTCTGTGAATCCAATCTCTTCAAGTTTTGAAAACTCATCCTCAACACCATCACCATCGGAGTCAATAAAGGCTGCACCTTCACGAATATCAACAACTTTTATAACTTTTCCATTCTTTGATGAGACCCAATGACCCTTCTCTCTATCATAATATCCACTTGGAACAACACCACCAACAGGAAAATTAAGAAAATTCTCAACATAATAGTATAAAGTTTTATCAAACTCTACTGTTATAGCATCCTCAAAGCCATCTGCACTTATCTCAACAGCATAGGTGTATCCACTTGTTGAGGGAAGCTCTCCTGGCATTCTATCCTCTCCTCTCTCTCCAACAGTATACTCTGTTATTCTTATATTTAAATCGCTTGGTTCTGCCCTTTTTCCATCTCTCATTTTAACAGATGCTTTCGATTTTGGTGGAAAAATAAGAACACCCTTTCTATCTCCATCTTTATCGCTCTGAAGAGAGCCCTGTGCAATTTGGTGAGAGTCTGAATTTAAATCAATTGCAGTTGATATCTGGTCATAAGGAATCATTACAACATTTTTAGCAAAAAAGAAATCGTTTGCTGTTGTATCAACTTTTCTTTGAACAGGAATATATCCTGTTTTCTCATATTTAATAACAAATTGAGAGCCACCATTTACGGCAATATCAAACCAACCATCTTTTCTTGAAATAGTCCATCCATAAAAATCGGAGTTTAGAATAGATATTTTAGCTCCCTCAATAGCTTCACCACTATCACTCTCTATTTTACCACGAAGAATAGAGACTTTATTGGAGTCAATAGCACCATCTTGAACATCAAATTGGATAGCGTTTTCACCTTTATATATAAAGTCAACTCTATCACTAAATGATGGAATAGTTTTTCCATCAAATTGAGGAGCCACCTCTGTTATATTCTCTGGAAATCTATTAGTTGTTATTGATGTTGATATTTTATCACTTTTCAAACCCTCTTGGTCAACCGCCTGAATCTCAATAAGATAGTTTTTCTCCATCTCTAAAGAGTCAATATTGGCAACATTTTGCTCTCCATTCAGATTTAAGACTGAAACCCCATCAACAAAAACAGTGTATTCGACAACCCCTTTGTCATCTTTTGCAGGATTCCAACCAACTTTACAACCTGTCAAACCAACAGATAGAACATTAACTGTTGTGTTTTCAAAAACTGGTGCCTCATTACCATTTTGAGGATTCTCTCCACCTCCACAAGCCACCATCATAGAGATTAGAAGTAACAGAATAGATTTTCTCATAACTATACCATATAAAATTACTATCTCTTTTTAACATGAAAATCTTTTTTTGTTTATTATTTTCCTCTGTTTTCTCTTTTCTTTTGAAGGTAGATTTTTCGAGTAACAATAAAATCGTAATTCATACCACCTTTTTACAATGTTCTTCAAATCCCCTCCAAATGCAATTTATTGCATTGCTGGGAGGGGTGATTTTGCTTTGCAAAATCGGGGTGGGTTGTGGACTGCTAATTTTTCTTTCTTTCTCAGGTCAGAAATAGATTCTGACCTGACTATATTATTATTTTTTATTTTTCCCACCCCATCGCCACGTAGAAGCGGGTTCCTTAAAAATGCTTTGCATTTTTAGGGTGCGAGTAAGAGGGGGCAGGGGGTGAGG
>JAFGXH010000209.1 GCA_016936735.1 bacterium | reverse complement strand
TTCTATTTTTTCTCTTTCACCCCATCGCCACGTAAAAGCGGGTTCCTTAAAAATGCTTTGCATTTTTAGGGTGCGAGTAAGAGGGGGTAATTTACGAAGTAAATGGGGGAGAGGGAGATTGGAGAGTAAAAAGATAAAGCAATAAAATCCTTTTCTCTTTTAGTGAAATCAAAGTTAATTAATTGACAAAAAATCTAAATAGCTTGCAAACAATAGAGTCAATACTTATACTCTGATAATTGTTTGTGGAGTTAAACAGATGAATCAAAAAAAGCATTACATTGGACTCTCAAAAGAGGAGATTATAAAGAGTCGCCAAGAGAATGGAATAAATATAATCACTCCTCCACCCAAAGAGCCACTTTGGAGACTTTTTCTTGAAAAATTTGAGGATCCTATAATTAGAATCCTTTTGATTGCTGCCTTTTTGTCTCTTGGAATATCTTTTGTTCATATGGAGTTTGCTGAAACAATTGGTATATTCTTTGCGATTCTTCTTGCAACAGGTGTTGCCTTTTGGTTTGAGATGGATGCAAATAAAAAGTTTGATATTCTAAATCAAACAAATGATGAGACTCCTGTAAAAGTTATTCGAGAGGGGGTGATTGAGCAGATTCCTAAAAAAGATGTTGTTGTTGGTGATATTGTAATCCTAGAGACAGGTGATGATGTTCCAGCAGATGGTGAACTACTTGAATCTATATCAATGCAGATAGATGAGTCATCTTTAACAGGTGAACCAATTATAGATAAAACAGTTGATAGTTCAAAATTTGATGAGGAGGCAACATATCCATCTAATTGGGTTATGAGAGGAACAAAAGTGATGGATGGTCATGGTGTTGCTCAAATAAAATCTGTTGGAGATAGAACAGAGTATGGAAAAGTTGCTCAAAAATCGACAGAGATGAGTGGAGAGGAGACACCTTTAAATAGACAGCTTGATGGTTTAGCAAAATTTATTGGAGTTGTTGGTTTTGGAATAGCCATATTAACATTCTCAACACTATTTATAAAAGATATCTTTTTTGGAAAGGCTATCTTTCAAACAAAACAGTTAGCAACAATGGGGGCTGTTTTAATATCAGCAATGATTGCACTTATAAAAATATGGTTACCAATTATTTATGATGGATTTGAACTGCTTGGAAAAGAGAAAGAGCTTCCAAAAGCTGTTAAAAATGGTGGTTGGATAAAATGGATGTTGTTTGGAGTAGTCTCATTTGGTTTATTATCTGCTACTCTTTTTGTTTTGGGGGTAGATATATCTAATAAAACCTCTTGGGTTGACATAGATACAGCTGGAAGGATTCTCCAATATTTTATGGTTGCAGTTACTCTAATTGTTGTTGCTGTTCCAGAGGGGCTACCAATGAGTGTAACTCTTAGTTTAGCTCTTAGTATGAGACGAATGCTATTGGCAAACAACCTTGTTAGAAAAATGCATGCCTGTGAAACAATGGGAGCAACAACAGTTATATGTACAGATAAAACTGGAACACTTACTCAAAATCAAATGAGAGTTCATGAGACACTATTTTATCTTATAGATAAGAACAAAACCCACCCCCAAACCCCCTCCCTTGAGGGGGCTTTAATAAATTCAGAAAAAATAACTGAGGATGATACAGTAAATAATAGTTTAAAAAATTTAATATATGAGGGTGTTGCAATTAACTCAACAGCACATCTTAATATTTCAAATCCAGAGAAAATTGAGGTGATTGGGAATCCAACAGAGGGGGCATTGCTATTATGGCTTAAAGAGAGAGGAGTTGATTACTCTGAAATTAGGGGAAATTTAGAGATTATTGAGCAATTAACATTCTCAACAGAGAGAAAATATATGGGAACAGTTGTAAAATCGGTTGATGGCAATAAAAACCTATATATAAAAGGGGCTCCAGAGATTGTTTTATCAAAATCAAATAGAGTTTTAACATCTGAAGGGGTAAAAGATATCTCTGAGTATGTTGATGAGATAAATAAAAAACTATTTGAGTATCAATCAAAAGCGATGAGAACTCTTGGTTTTGCCTATAGAGATATTGATAGTGATGTGAAAGAGAGATGTTTTGAAAATGGAAAATTAGAGCAATCTAATTTGATATTTTTAGGAGTTGTTGCAATATCAGATCCAATTAGAGAGGAGGTTCCAGCAGCAATAGAGAGCTGTTTTAATGCTGGAATAAAGGTAAAAATAGTAACAGGAGACACTCCAAACACTGCAAAAGAGATTGCAAGACAGATAAATCTTTGGAAAGAGAGTGATGGGGAGCAAAATATAATAACAGGGCCTCAATTTGCAGCATTATCAGATGAAGAGGCAGCAAAAAGGGTTGATTCATTAAAAGTTATATGTCGTGCACGTCCAGAGGATAAATTAAAACTTGTAAAACTTCTTCAGGATAAAAAAGAGGTTGTTGCAGTAACTGGAGATGGAACAAATGATGCTCCTGCATTAAATCATGCACATGTTGGATTATCAATGGGTTCTGGAACATCTGTTGCGAAAGAGGCAAGTGATATAACTCTATTGGATGATTCATTTAATAGTATCACAACAGCTGTTATGTGGGGACGTTCACTATACCAAAATATCCAAAGATTTATTATATTTCAGCTAACAATAAATGTTGCAGCACTAATTATTGTTTTTTTAGGTTCAATATTGGGACATGAACTTCCATTAACAGTAACACAGATGCTTTGGGTAAATCTTATAATGGATACATTTGCTGCTGGAGCACTTGCATCGCTTCCTCCTGAATCAAAAATAATGAATAAAAAACCTAGAAGAAATAGTGATTTTATAATAACTCCTCCAATGAGAGTTATGATTTTAACTGTTGGGCTATCTTTTGTAATAATACTTTTAGCACTTCTTTTTTACTACAAAGATGGAGGAGAGATAAGCAGATATAATCTTTCAAAGTTTTTTACAATATTTGTTATGCTTCAATTTTGGAATATGTTTAATGCAAAAGCTTTTGCATCTGGAAAATCTGCCTTTTCTAATTTAAAAAAGAGTTTTGGATTTATTATTGTAGCTTTTGTGATTCTTGTTGGTCAATTTTTAATTGTCCAATTTGGTGGTGATGTTTTCAGAACAACTCCAATATCTTTAAAAGATTGGATTATCATTATCGGTTTAACATCATTAGTTTTATGGATTGGTGAGGTTTATAGATTTTTGAAAAGATAAAACTAATCACAAACAACATTAGATTTACAATCTGTTAATAATTTAAATCTGATATATAATGGGTTTAAATATTTATTTGAACATTAAAAATAATTAATAAATT
>JAFGXH010000208.1 GCA_016936735.1 bacterium | reverse complement strand
ATAATGATATAAATAACTTTAATGAGATAACTCGTAATAAATATCAAGAGGTAAAAAATTATCTTGATAACTATTTTGAAAAAAATAATATTGTAATTGAAAACAAAAGCTCTCTATCTGTTATTAAAAAAAATGAAAAAGAGATAGTTTCAAAAAGTAAATTTGCTCTACAATCTCTGTTCATAGAGGTAGATTATAAATATAACGGAGATATTAAAAAATTCTATTTAGGTTCAGAAAATATCTCTACAATCACTTCAAAACTAACAAAAATCTTTGATTTTTGCTCTAATATAGCAAAAAAACATCAGGAGAGAGGAAAAAATGAGATTTCTGAGTCAATTATAAATAATATTATAGATGTTAAAAACTCTGTTGAAAATCTTCTAAAATCTAAAATAGATATACAATCAAAAATAAAAATAGACTCAAGTAATCTTTCAAAAACATTAAATGATTTAAGAAAATCCTTTAGTATTTTAAAGAAATTAATTGAAACTGAGTCAGTTATTAACAAATCTTTAAATTTTAGATTATATTTTCCAGTAATTAAAACTAAGAAAAAAAATCAATTAATCACAATTATTGATGAGATGAGTTTTGATATATTTTTAAAACTTTCAGATGTTCCAACTGAATTAAAAACAGAAAAAATATATAAAGAGTGGCATAAAGAGTTGGAAAATCTTTTTTATAAAAAAAGAGAGTCTGAATACTTATCAATAAAGATGGCTGATGAATTAATTATTGATAAATATAAAAAATAGTAGAGATTTTAAATAAAATCTCCAATATCCCTCACCTATAACTTCTATTTTATATTTATTATAATTAAATACTAATCATATTTTCTTAATTTTTAAATAAATAAAATAGATTTATCTCAATAGTTGAATCAATAAATATTTTATGTTATAAAACTCTTTTTAAATGTCTATTTTATAAAATAGATTTTATTAGAGGATTTTTGAAAAAAAAACTTTTATATACTCTATTAACAATTCTGATATTAATATTTATTATAATATCTCTTACACCATTTATCTACTCTGTTAATGTAAAAAAAATATATAGCTTAGATTTTAAAGAGAGTTATGATCTAGTTATTCTTTTTGGAGCAAAAGTCTATCCGAAAAAAACACTTTCACCTATTATGAAACAGAGAGCTGATGCAGTTTTTGAAATATATAAAAAATATCCTTCTCAAATTATCATTAGTGGAAGCGGAAAATATGAGGTTAACTCAATTGAGAGATATCTTCTTAATTTAGGAATTAATCAGAAAAATATCATAAAAGATTACTATGGTTATGATACTCATGATACAATTAGACATCTATCTAATATTCCAAATATAAAAAATAGAAAAATACTAATGGTTTCTCAAAATTTTCATCTTTTTAGAATTCTTCAAATGGCTAAAAATTATGATTTAAACTCTACTGGAATTATTGCAGAGTTGATATCACCTTATGAAGACTCTAATATCAATATTTTTGAAAAAATAAACACTAAAATAGAGAGACACTATAGAGGCTCTATTCTATTTTGGCTTTATAAAACTGGAATATATGATTTTTTATCAAATGAAGCAGAGAAAAAAGAGGCTAATTTAAAATCAAATAGGGATATATTTATTCCTAATATATATTAGAGGTTTTATGCAAGAGAATATAAAAATAAAATTTAAAAATATTTTTAATAGTATAAAACAGGAAAAAACATTAAAATTTGAGATAATATCAATATCTTTTGCCTTTATATTATGGTTTTTAATGTTCTCTCCTGTCACAAAAAATCTATTCCCAACATTTTATCTTATGCTTTTTGCAACAGCTGCTCTTATTTTTATTGGAGTTTCTGAATTTGAGAAAGAGATATTATCTTCAAAAAAAATATTTTTAGGTGTTTTCTCTGCAGTTTTTCTATATGGAGTTTTCTGGTTAGGAAATGAGATATCTTTGTGGCTTTTTCCATTTGCAAAACGGGAGATTGTTAATATTTATCATATCCGAAGTGGTTATTCTGAAATTTTTATCATACTTATTCTACTTTTTTGGATTGGTCCTGCAGAGGAGATTTTCTGGAGAGGCTTTTTACAAAAACGTTTTATCAAACGTTTTGGATTAAAAAAAGGAATCACTATTTCAACCCTATTTTATGTTTTAATACATGTTCCATCAATGAATTTTATGCTTGTTGGAGCAGCTTTTGTTGCAGGTGTTTTTTGGAGCTGGAGCTATCATAGATTTAACTCAATTTATATAAATATTATATCTCATGCCATCTGGGATGCAACAATTTTTGTTATTTTTCCAATAACTTAGATTTTTTTAAGTTAATTAACTCAAAAAAGTATATTTTTAAATAGTTTTTTATAAATAAATCTTGTATTTTTTTATCTTTTAGTTAAAATAGCATAGATTGATGGAGGATTTATGAAAAAACTGATTTTACTCATTATGCTTTTTTTATCAACATCTATTATGGCTTCGCCTAAAGATTTTGGTTTGGGTGTAATGTTTGGTGAACCAAGTGGTTTAACTGGAAAACTATGGACAACTCAAAACATGGCATTTGATGCTGGAGTTGCTTGGTCTTTTAGAAATGACATCATATATATCCACATCGATTATCTATTTCATCATTTTGAGTTAGTAAGAGTTCAAAAGGGATCTTTTGGATTATACTATGGTATTGGAGGAGCTGTTGTAATGTTTGATGATGTTCATCTTGGTGCAAGAGTTCCTTTAGGATTAGAGTATGTTTTTCCTGGTAATAGGTTTGAGATTTTTTTAGAGATAGTCCCTGGAGTAGCACTTGTCCCTGAAACAGATTTTTTTCTATCTGGTGGAGTTGGTTTAAGATACTATTTTTAATTTTTAAAGGTAATAATGTCTATATCAAAAATATCATTAATTTTAATATATTTGGCACTTTTAGCCTCTATTGTTTATAATATATTCTCCTATAATCCATATTTAGGTCTTGGAGCAGAGATAAGAAAAACAATAGGAAGTGGCTATAATGTTGTATTTGAGGTAAGAAATCAAAGCAAAGAGTCTTGGAAAGATGTTGTTGTTTTACTTAATAACAACTATATTGTTTATTATGATGAAATCAAAGGAAAAGATTTTGTAAATGTTTATCTTTTTGAGTTTTTACCAATAAACTATCGTCCAGATAATGCCTCAAAAATAACATTTTCAAAATATGAATCTAGAGATGATATTATAAAAAAATTAAATGAAACTATTGATCAAAAAGCTGAAATTGAGCTTTTTACAAATAGTGGTCATTTTTATAAAAAGCTTAATTAAAATTGGTTTTATATGAGTAAAAAAATCTATTTAGAAAACTATAAAACAAAAGAGATTTTTCTAAAAAAAGGGGACAAAAAAGAGAAATTATGTAACTCTTATGTTGCTGATAGTTTTTGGAAACGATTTCGAGGATTAATGATGGCTCCAGAGTTACCAGAAAATTTCTCTTTACTACTAACAAAAACAAACTCAATACACATGTTTTTCATGAACTACCCTCTTGATATTATATTTATCTCAAAAAATGGAGAGATTATTGATATATTAGAGAATTTCCCCAAAAGAGCTTTAAGTAAAATATACTCTAAAGCCTCTTTTGCAATAGAGTTAAAGGCTGGATTTTTAAAAAATAAAAATTTAGCAAAAGGTGATATTCTAATTATAGAGTAACTATTATATCTAAAAAATAGATATACCATATATATTTTTACCTATTAAATATATATAAATTATTATTTAAAATTTTTGTATGATTTTAATTTAAAACTATATTTTAAATCATATCCTTAGGAGGATGATTTATGGAGCAGTTTTTTACACCATTTAAGGTTGGTCTCCTTGTTATTATATCTGTATTTTCATTCTTTTTTTTCTTTAATTCTGTAAAAAAAGGGATTGGAGAGAATGAATCAAGTTATCAAATGTATGCTCTATTTTCTGATGCAACGGGACTTACAGAAAAATCAAGAATACAGATTGCAGGAATTAATGTTGGTGAAATAAAAAAAATAACACTTGATGAAACAGGAACAAGAGCAAAAGTAACAATTGTTGTAAAAGGTGATGTTCATTTAAAAACAGATGCAACAATCTCCAAAAAAAGTTCATCAATATTAGGTGATAGCTATTTAGAGTTAACAGTTGGTATTATTGGAACTCCTCTTCCTCATAACTCAGAATTAAAAAATGTTGTTGAAGTTCCATCAATTGGTAGTATGATGGATAAATTTGATGATATTGCAGGTGATATTCGTGATATGACAAAGGAGTTAAAAAAAGTGGTCTCAGATCAAAGTAATATTGATTCAGTTACATCAATCATAAAAAAACTTGATGAAATCACAAAACAGCTCAATGATGTATTAGCAAAAAATAATAATAAAATAGATTTGATTATGGATAATATTAGCACTTTTACAAAACAGATTGCTCAATGGTCTCCAAATTTTGAAAAACAGTTTAGTGATATACTAAATAATACAAATCAAACAATAAAAACAGCATCATCTCTTCTTAAAGATAATCAGGAACATTTCTCATCAATACTTAAAAATCTTGACAAAATTCTTGCAGATTCAAGTGGAGAGATGGATTCTATAGGAAAATCTGTAAAAAATATAAATGGAATAACTGAAAATGTAAATGAGATAACTGATAAAATTAATAGAGGAGAGGGAACAGTTGGTGCCCTTATAAACTCAAAAAAGATACAATCAGATGTTGAAAGTATGATTAATACAGCCTCTGAATTTACAGACTCTTTTACATCACTAAGAACAATTATTGATGCTCACTCTGAATATATGGTTCGTTTAGGCTCAGCAAGTCACGATTTTGGTGTAAGGTTTCAACCTAATCCAAATAAATACTATTTTGCTGGAGTAACAAGTTCACCATTTGATGTTAAAACAAGCAGAAAAAAAACAGTTATTCAAAAAGATGGTACAATAAGTGAAAACCAAGAGACTGTTTATGAGGATACACTCTCTTGGAATCTATATTTAGCAATGAGATTCTATTTTATAACTCTAAAATATGGTATTTTTGAAAGTAGTGCTGGAGTTGGTGCAGATTTTGATTTTATACGAGATAAGTTTGTGATAACAACAAGAATTAATGATTTTTCTGAAGACTATCCAAATTTAAGAGTTGGATTAAGATACTATTTTGGAAGACATATCTTTTTAAATACAGGTGGATACTATCTATTTGATAGTGATAGAAGAGATTTCTATTTAGGACTTGGAGCAACATTTTATGATAAAGATTTAAAATCAATATTCACTGTTGCACCATCTGTTAGTCCATGATTTCAATATTTTTAACACTTTTTGAAAAAATTGCTCCACTATATATATTTATTATTCTTGGTTTTATTGCAACTAAAAAACTTAAAACACAAAAAGAGTCTATTGCATCTATTCTTATATATATTATATCTCCAACAATAATATTTTATGGAACCTATAAAGCAAAAATAGAGCTAGAAACACTATCATTACCCCTATTCTTCTTGTTAATATCAATATTAATATCAACTACTTTTTTAAAAATTGGAGACTATTTTTATAAAAATAATAGTACAAAAAATATATTAGCCTTTACATCTGGAACAGGAAATAGTGGATATTTTGGAATTCCTGTTGTTATTGCCTTATTTGGAGATAAAGGATTCTCTTTAGCTGTATTATCTGTATTAGGGTTTGTCCTTTATGAAAATACTCTTGGTTTTTTTATAACAGCTCGAGGAAACTTTACCAAAAAGGAGAGTTTTATAAAAGTGATAAAACTTCCTGCGATATATGCCTTTTCTATTGCTCTTTTATTAAATCTATTTGGTATTAAAATTCATGATAACATTATAACTCTTATTGAGTATTTTAAAGGTGCCTATACTCTACTAGGAATGATGATGATTGGAATGGGTTTAGCACATTTATCATTAAAAAAAATCGATTATAAATTTATTTTGTTAACATTTTTCTCAAAATTTATTATTTGGCCAACTATTGTATCTATAATTATTTTTATTGATAAAAATTTTACTAATATATACTCAAGTGATATATATTCTGTATTTAAAATATTATCAGTTGTTCCACTTGCAGCAAATACAGTTGCAATTGCAGCAGAGTTGAAAACTCAACCAGAAAAAGCAGCAACAGCTGTTTTTGCATCAACTATTTTTGCACTATTTTATATTCCATTTATATTGACTATTTTATAATGGTTCCCAATCTTTAAAAATAGGTTGAAAACCATGTGATTTAAGATAATCTGATATCTCTTTTACTGAACGGGTATCACTAATTTCAAACTGTTCTGTGTTTTCTGTAGATATTTTTAAATTTGTTTTATTTTTTTCATCAAAAATACTACTGTTTTCATCACTATAACCACCAACAGATGTTTTTACCCCTGCAGATATTTTTGTTATGCCTAAAGGAAGAATATTATTTCTAAACATATCAGATTCTCTTGTTGATAAAGTTACTCCAGCTCTTGGTAACCATATCTTAAGGGCAAGCAACATTTGTAAATATTTTTTATCATCCACATTTTGATGATAAACAAAACCTCCCTCTGTTGGTCTTAGTCGTGGAATAGAGAATGATATCTCAATATCAGGATATTTTTTTTGAAGATAGTATCCATGAAGCCCTAAAAAGAAAATATCTCTCTCTAATGGGGCTAATCCAGCAAGAATTCCAATATTTAAGCCAACCATTTTTGCTTTAGCAGCCCGTTCAGGAGCATCTAACCTAAAAGAGTAATCCTTTTTAGGCCCTTTTATATGATATTTTTGATAAAAATCCTCTTGATATGTCTCTTGATAAAGTGTTACATAATTAACACCAGCATCATGAACATCTTTATATTCACTCTCTGTTAAAGCATGAATCTCTATACCAATCATTGGGAATAGATCTTTTACAGATTTAATGGCATCTATAGTATATGATAGTGGAGTTTTTATTGGAGCCTCTCCTGTAAGAATAAGAATGTTTCTAACTCCCGTTTTATAAATCTCTTTTGAGTTAGAGATTATCTCATTCTCTGAAAGTTTTTTTCTTTTTATTCCACTATTACATCTATAACCACAATAGAGACACCCATTTTCACAATAGTTTGATATATAAAGTGGAGAGAATATCTGTATTGCTTTTCCAAAATAAGCTCTTGTTATTTTATAGGCTTTTTGAGCCATCTCTTCAAGATGTATTTCAGCCTCTGGTTGAAGTAGTTTCCAAAAATCAATATCACTTAAATAGTCCTTTTTAAGGATTTTTTCAACTCCTAAATTGGAAATATTTTGGTTAAAAAACTCACTATTGTTGTAGTTTTTAACCAATTCATAAAAAGACATAACATCTCCTAAAATAAAAATTTATAAAAAAACAGTTAATAACTAATAATAAAAATTATTGAGTACTATTTTTCTATTGTAAAAGAAAAATGAGATGAATAAAAAACATATTTAAATATCAACCACCAGCAACATAATATACAACCTCTATATTCTTATCTGGAGTTGTTTTATATTTATCATAATCAGAAGATAGAATCTGTTCACCATCAATATAAACCATAGCTCTAAGATAATGAAGATTAAACTCTACAAGCATCTCTCTAATTGTAACCTCTTTATCATAATCTTTATAAAATCCATTAAATTTTATTTTCATAACATCCCCCAATATTAATTATTAAGAAATCCAGTTAAAGGGGATGAAGCAGAGGCAAAAGTTGAAATATCCCCTTTTCCAGCTAAATATGCTAATCTTCCAGACTGAACAGCAAATCCAAAAGCCTTTGCCATTAAAATTGGATTATCAGCAGATGCAATAGCTGTATTAACTAAAACAGCATCTGCTCCCATCTCCATTGCCTCTGTTGCTTGAGAAGGAACACCTATTCCAGCATCAACAATAACAGGAACTTTTGATTCCCTAATTAGAATCTCTATCATCTCTTTTGTTCTTAACCCTTTATTTGTTCCTATTGGTGCACCAAGAGGCATTACAGCAGCAGCACCAGCATTTTCAAATCTTTTAGCATCCATTAAATCTGGATTCATATATGGTAAAACAATAAATCCCTCTTTTGCTAAAATCTCTGTTGCCTTTATACTCTCTAAATTATCTGGTAGTAGATATTTTTGATCAGATATAACCTCAATTTTGATAAAATTTCCCATGCCTGCAGCTCTTGCAAGTCTTGCTATCCTTACAGCCTCATTTGCATCTCTTGCTCCAGATGTATTTGGTAAAAGGGTACAGGATTTATCAATATAGTCTAAAATATTCTCATCAGGAGATGTTAAATCAACTCGTCTTAATGCAACAGTAACCATCTCAGTTCCACAAGATTTTATAATCTCTGGTAACATCTGTTTTTGTGGATATTTACCAGTACCTATAAAAAGTCTACTATTAAACTCCACACCACCTAAAATTAGTTTATCTGACTCTATCATAAAACTCCTAAAAAAATCTATGGTAACAAAAAATATTGTAACTATTCAGCAGAATTTAAATTTTAGATAAAAAACTATTTGTCTTTTTTCCCCTCACCCCCTAGCCCCCTCTCCACGTAGTGGAGAGGGGAACAAGATAAAATGTATTTAATTATTTTTTATAATAATAAATCATAATATCTTCAAGTCCCTCTCCAAGTATTGGGGAGGGATTTAGGGTGGGGGTTCTTT
>JAFGXH010000207.1 GCA_016936735.1 bacterium | reverse complement strand
GGGATGTGTAAAAATAAAATAGATTTAATAGATATTTTGCATAACTTAAAAAAATTTATAAAAAGAGTTCTTTTTTATTTTTTTAAATCAATACTTAATGAGTATCTCTTTTGGTATGAATTCAAGTTTTTTTGATATTTAAGTAAAATATACACCAAAAATAGAGGATAATGCAGTTATAAAAATAAAAACCCCTATAAATTCTCTTTTATTTTTATCTGAAAAAAAGTAGAATACCATTTTTTTAGGAGAATTATTATGAATATAGTTCTTGTTGAACCAGAGATACCACAAAATACAGGAACAACAGCTCGTTTATGTGCTGCAACAAACTCAACTCTTCATCTTGTTGGAAGATTAGGATTCTCTCTTGATGAGAAACAGGTGAGAAGGGCAGGATTAGACTATTGGCCATATGTTAAACTTGTAACTTGGAAAACAATCGAGGAGTTTAAGGCTGAGAATCCAGGAAGATATTTTCTTTTAACAACACATGCAACAAAACATTATACAGATGCTAAATTTGAACCTAATGATTACTTAATTTTTGGTAGAGAGACTGCAGGTCTTCCAAAAGATTGGATTGCTGAAGCTGGAGAAAATGCTCTTACAATACCAATGGGTGATAATGTTAGAAGTTTAAATCTTGCAACAAGTGTTGGGATTGTTTTATATGAGGCTCTTCGTCAAACAGGTTTTAAATTTTAATACATTTTCTCAATCTCTTTTTTATATTTTTCCATACAGAACTTACGTTTTACTTTAAGAGTTGGTGTTAATTCTCCACTCTCTATTGAAAAATCTTTTGGAATAATAGAGAATCTTTTTATTGTTGAGTATGATGGAAGCTCTTTATTTTTCTCCTGAACAATCCCCTCAATCCACTCAATAACTTTTGGATGCTCTGTTAACTCTTCACGATTTTTAAATGGAATATTATTGCTGTTTGCAAATTTTTCAGCCTCATCAAGATTTATATTTATAAGTGCAACAAGATATTTCATTTTATCACCCAAAACAATAATTTGGCTGATTCTGCGGTCTGTTTTCATCATATTTTCAATATTTTGAGGTGCTATATTTTTCCCAGCAGCAGTAACAATAATATCTTTTTTTCTGTCTGTTATTGTTATATATCCATCCCTATCTGATGTCCCAATATCACCTGTATGAAACCATCCATCATCTGTTAAAACCTCTTTAGTTGCATCTGGATTTTTATAATATCCATTCATTACAATTGGACCTTTACAAAGTATCTCTCCATCTTCAGAAAGGGTAACATCAGTTGTTTTTAAAGCTGGTCCAACAGTTCCAAATTTGAAAAGATCAGGTGTATTTATTGTCATTGCTCCTGAAACCTCTGTCAATCCATAAGCCTCTAAAATCAATATTCCTGAAGCATGAAAAAACTCTGCAATCTCTTTTGCAAGAGGTGCTCCTGATGAGGCAAAAAATTTGAGTCTTCCTCCAAATTTAGCTTTTAATTTTGAAAAGACTAAACGATTTGCAACCTCATACTCAGCACGTAAAATAGGAGAGATTGATTTTTTTTGTTGAATTGCCTGTGAATATTTTTTCCCAACCTCCATACTCCAATAGAATATTTTTCTTTTAACAATTGAGCCACTCTCAACATCTCCAATGATTTTTGCATAGACTTTTTCATAAATTCTTGGAACACTTCCCATAATATGAGGTTTTACCTCCCCAATATTATCAATTAATTTTTCAATACTCTCTGCATAGGCACTTTGAATACCTCTATGTATTGTTAATATATGAATAATTTTTGCAAAAATATGAGCAAGAGGTAAAAACATTAAAACTATATCATTCTCTAAAGCCAATTTATCAAGTGATATCTCTAACCCTTGTGCATTTGCTAAAAGTGCTTTATGGTTTAACATAACCCCTTTAGGAAGTCCTGTTGTTCCAGATGTATAAACTATTGTTGCAAGTTGAGTCTCTGTTGCAGTTTCAGAGATTTTTTTAAACTCATCTATAGAGTGTTTTTGACCCAATTTTATAAGTTCATTCCACTCTATTACCCAATTATATTTAGGATCTTTTTTACCTTTTATTAATATAACTTTGGGCTCTGTTTCTAAATTTTTATAGACTTGAGCAATTTTCTCAAGAAGCTTTTTATCTTCAACAAAAATGAATTTAGATTCTGAATGATTTATAATATATTCAGCCTCTTTTGATGTGTTTGATTGATATATTGGAACTGTTACTCCATTAATACCAAGAATTCCCATATCTGCAATAACCCACTCAATCATTGTATTTGAGAAAATTGCTACTTTATTATCTTTTTTAAAACCAAGTTCAACTAATCCCATTCCAACATTTTTTGAGTTTTCATAATATTCACTCCAAGTGATGTTTTCCCAAACACCCTCTTTTTTTGTAATTAATGCTGTTGATAATGGTTTTAATGAGACTCTTTTTTGAAAAAGATCATTTAGACTTTTGTAAATGTTTTGGTATTCCATAATTACCCCTCATATAGAATAGTGAAAACAAAAAATAATAAACCTTACTATTTGCAACAAATATAGATCCGCTCCAAATTTAGAAGTAAGTCTAAGTAATATACCTATCTAGCAACAATTTTGCAATAAAAATCTCTAAAAAAAAGTTTAATTTACTTAAATATATCAAAATAATATAAAAAACGGCAGATTTTTAAATGTTATTTTCAAGGATTTTATATGCTTTATTGAAAAAAATCTCCTCCTCTTCTTTGATAAAATCATTATTTTGATTTGCAAGCATTGTAAAAAAACGGGCAAGATAGTATCTATATCCAGCAGGACGACTATATGCTATTATATGTTTTACCTCTTTTTTTGTTGTAGCAATAAATGCAACATTAAGAATTAATGCCTCTCCAATTCTTGATGGACAAAACATACATGGACGATTTAATCGTTTTTTAATCTCATCTGTTAATTCTGGATACTCCATAATAATATTATATCCAAGAGCATCTTCATCATAAGGGGCTCCATTTGGAACTATTTGTTTTATTTTTGCACCAGGAATTATAAATTTATCCTCCTTATGAAATCTAATTACAGGATCTAAATCAGATTCAATATAGGCTGGTAGGAGTTTTTCAATCAGTTTTTTCAGCTCATTATCAGCTTCAAATGGTTTTTCTAAAAGTTGTATAGCCCATTTTTTGTAGTATGGAATTGCATCACTAAAAAATGAGGGAGTAAATTTTAATGGAGAGCCATTTTTACTGCTTATTGCAGGGCAACAGAGTGTATCTCCATCATGAATTGCGGTATCAAATGTTCCATTTGATGTTATCTCATCCCATCCAGAACTATTTTCTATGTTTTTAAAAGTTGTTTGAAAAAATGTTATATTTCCAATTAACTCTCCATCTGTAAAGGCACCTAAAATATAACCATTATTGATTCTTGAGTTAATAATATACTCTCCATTTTTGAGTGAAACTCCCCAAGCCTTTTTATGCATATCTAAAATACTGTTTATATATGGTTTTTCATGTGAGGAGATTAATCTGCATAAGATATCCATTAGTTCTCCAATAGTTTCCTATTCAAAATATAGCATAAATATAAACTGTTTTCAATTATAAATTCTAATATTTTATTTGTAAAAAATTATTTAATTTGATAGTTTTACTGTTTTCTATTTAATAAATTCTGATGTTTCTATTTTTTTTGGTGTAGATTTTTCTTAATATAGTATAATCTTGAATTCAAAACTAAATTATGCTCTAGGGTGTGTTTTATTAAATATTTTAGAGAGTCGTTCATAGTGAATATGTGTATATATTTGAGTTGTTGATATATTTGAGTGACCAAGCATTTTCTGAATCATTCTTAAATCTGCACCATTTTCTAAAAGATGTGTTGCAAAAGAGTGGCGTAGTTTATGAGGAGAGATATTTTTAGTTATTCCAGCCTTTAATGCATACTCTTTTAAACTTTTCCAAAATCCCTGTCTTGTAAAAGGTGTTCCTAATCGTGATAGAAATATATAATCTTCAGATTTCTTATCATCATAAAAACCACCTCTAGCTTCATCAAAATAGCTTTCTAAAGCTTTTTTCCCTCTGCTTCCAAAAGGAACAATTCTCTCTTTTGAACCTTTTCCTAAAATTGATACATAACCCTGTTCAAGATGTAGTTGTCTCATTCTTAATGTTATTAATTCAGTAACTCTTAATCCAGATGAGTACATTAATTCAATCATAGCATAATCTCGAACTCCCTCAGGTGTTGATTGATCTGGAGCCTCTAATAAAGCCTCAATCTCTTTGAATGTAAGATATATAGGGAGTTTTCTCTCTAATTTAGGAGGATGAATATTAATCATTGGTGAGCTATCTGTATATCTTTCTAAAATAAGATATTTATAAAGACTTTTTAGTGATGTTATAATGTGAGCAACAGAGTTCTCATTATACTCTTTTTCATATAACTCCTCTAAAAACTCCTCAATATCATCTTTTATTACATCAATAAAATCTTTATCCTCTTTTTCTAAAAATCTTGAAAAAATAACAACATCATTTTTATAAGACTCAATGGTGTTGTCTGCTAACTGTTTCTCAACTTTAATATATGTTAAATAGGAGTCTATATATATATCATTTTTCTTCATAATCTACCATTAAAAAACTTACAATAGTTATTTAATAACATTTTTGTAAATAAAATTAAATAAAATATTAAGAAAAATCTTTAAAATGCTATATTTATAAAAGAAAATATTTTTTATTAGTGATATTATTTTTGATAGGCTTAAGTTATTTGTAAATATTCCGAGATAGTAGAAACTATTATGGAGTTTTTATGTATAAGTGGAGTGATAATTATAGTGTAAAAGTATCATCAATTGATAAGGAGCATCAAAAACTATTTGATATTACAAATGATTTTTATGATCATTTGATGACTAAAAAACCTCAAATTTTAATACTTGAGACTTTAAAAGAGCTATCTTTCTATACAAAAACTCATTTTAGAAATGAGGAGTTATTAATGTCAAAGCATGGATATCCAAAATACTTAGAACACAAAAAAATCCATGATGATATTTTAGTAAAAGTTGATGAGTTGTATAGAAAAATGAAAGATGGAAAAACTGTTTTAGCTCATGAGATAGGAGGATTATTAAAAGAGTGGATTTTTGATCATATTTTAAAAATTGATAAACAGTACTCCTCATTTTTTGAGGGAAAAACTATTTTATAATTGTCAAATCTCTTACTCCTGAAATGGTTCATCATGAAACTCTTTTTTAATTGAGATTATCTCATCCAAATTAGATAAAAAGAGCTCTACTAGTTTCGGATCAAAATGCTTTCCAGATTCCTCTTTTAAAAGCTCTGCTGTCTGTTCAAAGCTCCAAGCATTCTTATAGTGTCTCTCTGATGTTAAGGCATCAAAAACATCTGAAATAGCAGTCATTCTTGCATGAATAGAGATCTCTTCTCCTTTTTTTGAGTGTGGATAACCCTTTCCGTTCCATTTTTCATGATGCTCAAGTGCAATTATTGCAGCTGTTTGGGTCAATTTACTCTCTCCACCTTTTAAAATATCATATCCATAAAGAGCATGTTTTTTCATTATTTGAAACTCATCCTCATTAAGTTTTCCTGGTTTTTTTAATATCATATCTGGAATTCCAACTTTACCAATATCATGCATTGGTGCAGCAAGACGGATAATCTCTAACTCATCATCATCCCAACCTATCTCACGTCCCATTAATTGACAGTAAAGACCAACTCTAATGATATGATTTTTAGTTTCAGGATCTTTATAACCTGTAGCATGTGAAAGTCTAAAAACAACATCCTCCTGTGCATGTTTAAGTTTTTCATATAAAATTGAGTTCTCTATACTACTTGCCGCATATAAAGAGAGATGAATTAGTAGTTCCATATCTTGAGCATCAAAATGGGATGCTGTTTTTTTATTTATAACTTGAAAAACACCAATAGGGGATTGCTTTCTATCAACAAATGGAATAGCTAGAATACTTTTTGTTCTATAGCCTGTTTGTTGATCCACTTTTTGATTAAATCTTGAATCTTCATAGGCCTCTTCAATATTAAGAGGCTCTTTAGATTGAAAAACATAACCAGCAATTCCAGTTGTGTTTGGAATTCGTATCTCTTTAACACCATGAGCAAATATAGTCCAAAGTTCCTCTGTTTCAGGGTCATTTAAAAATATACTACATCTATCTGCATCTAAGAGTTTTCGAGCAATATTGCTTAAAAGAATTAGCATTTTTCTTAAATCTTTCTCTTTTGCAATTTGAACTGTTGCATGTATTAAATTTGTTAACTTGTCAATCATCACTCAATCCTAAAGTAATAATATATTTTATTATATCTTTATTTAATAAAAAGTCCAAACTTTTTTATAAAATATTTTAATGAATAGGAGATTCTATCTATTTGATTTGGTATGTTATATATTAAATTTTATAGATTATTTATGAAATTTAGAATAAAGAGGCTAAACATTCATCAAGATAGATGCTAATCTGATCCTCTTGTACCTGTTCTGAAATAGATATCTCTTGAACTAAAAGATCTTTTGCCTGATCAAAAATTCTTTTTTCTCCAAAAGAGAGTTTTTTATTTCCTTTATTCTGTTTTAAATCTTTAAGAATTGCAACTAAATCATAAACAGAGCCATTTTTTAGTTTATGAGAGTAGTCTCTTTGTCGTTTATTCCAATTCTCTCTCTCCTCTAATGATTCAATATTTTTATCTTTTAAAATAGAGAATATTTTAGGAACCTCTGATTTTGGAATAAGACTTCTTAATGCAGAATCATTCACTGTTGGAACCATTACCTGAACATCTTTATTATTAAGGAGTTTTAAAACATAAAAATCTAAATTATCTCTCTCAATAATATCAACAATCTCTCCAACCCCTTGTCCTTTGCAAACCACCTGATCTCTAATAGTGTATTCTTGAGTCATTACACCTCCAATAAAATACTCTATTATTATAACATTTAAATTAAAAAATGTCAACTGACTCAAAAACAAAATTGATTAAATTACAAAAAAAAGAGATAAAAATCAAGAAAAAACTGTATTTCTTAGTAATTTTATTAATTTTTTGTATAAAATATAATTTTCATAGATTTTTTATATAAAAATAGAGACTTATCAAAAGATAACAAAAAGCAGAAAATTATATTTCAGATATGATTTTTTTTTGCATACTCTTTTTTAGGAAAACCATTTCTCTTGAATTCAAATCTTTATGTTGTTTTTCATTATTTTTTGGAAAGATATAAAACTTGATTATTTAATTGTGATTCCAAATGATGATAAAATAGATTTCTCTGTTGTTGTTGTGTGAGGGTCAAAATTATAACAACCACCAATATATATCCTACTATTTTTATCCATAGTTGCAGAGTATATATAATCATTTTGAGTACTTCCCCACTGTTGAATCCAATTTTCAGTTAAATCATGGTTTCTATTGATTACAAAAAAATCAGAATTACCAGAAACAGTTTCTCCTATTTGACCAGCAGTATGTCCTATAAGATGAATTCCCATATCATTGATTAGGATTGAGTTTAAAAAATCATTATCAGTAGTGCCAAACTGTTTTATAGTTGGAGAGTTACATTGAGTTGTTAGTGAACATTTTAAAAGAAAAACATCAGACTCCCCTTTATATTGCTCTCTCTCTAATTCTCCATAAGTGTTTCCACCAATATATATCTCTCCATTATACTCTGTTATTGAATAGGCAATGTCCAAAGCTGTTGTTCCCCACTGTTTTGCCCAAACTTTTTCTAAAGTAGATTCATTTACAGTTAAAAGAAAAATATCATTTTCACCAATATTCTGCTGAATATCATCTTCTATTTTACCTGTTGTTCCACCAACAATATATATTAAATCACCAATTAGAACCATTTTTTGAGCAGAATCATTATAGTTTTCTGTTTCAGTTGTTTCACTTCCAAATAGTTTAAATTCATTATTTATTAATCTTCCAGATGGATCAACTTTAGCAAGAAATATATTATTTGATGCTACTGATACATCTGATGTTTTATATCTATTTCCTAAAAGGAGTAAATGGTTAAGAGTAGGATTTGAGTCAACAATGACATATTTTATATCTCTTGCCTCATCTTTTACTGGTTCATCAAGGTTATCTAAACCTCCCCACTGTTTTGTCCATTTAATCTCTCCATCTTTATCTAATTTAGTTAAAAAGATATCTCCTAATGGGTCAGGTGTTCTTACAACTCCAGAGTTAGGAAATAGGCCTTGAGTTGTACCAAAAACAAAAATATTTCCCTCTAAATCAGTTTCAACTGCAACTACAATCTCTGTTTTATCTGTTCCCCACTGTTTTTCCCAAATTTTCTCTCTATTTCTGTTGTATTTGACTAGAAATACATCACTTAAAGTCTCTCTATCTATCACTTTTTTAATCTCTGCTACAACATAAAGATTATTCTCTTTATCAACATGAAGAGCCTTAATTTGATCATCAAAATCAGCATCAAAATCATATATTTTATCTGCTCTACAAAGCTCTGTATTAAAAGCTAAACAGGATGGTTCACAAGAGAGAATTCCTGCATTAAATGTTGGAAATCCATTACAATCATTGCTAAGTGTTGCATCAGTACAAAAACTTTTACAAATATAATTACCCAATCCATTATCAGCAGAACCATCACAAATTTCATCATTTTCAGATTCAAATGTACCATTTCCACAAGTTAAAATCTCATGAATACAACTATCTTCAACTCTTACATAGTTTTCATTACACTCCCAATCACATAATGGAGCATCTTCCCAACCATTTTCATCACTATAATGGATTGTTACTTCACCTGTAATCGAGTGGGCATTTTCAGGCATATATTGATTTTCTGGATTACAAGAGACTTTTTTTTCATGTATACACTCACCATTCTCCTCTACAAAATCTGGATAGCATTCGCAATGGAATTTTTTTATTGTTTGAGGCTCATTTACACATAATTTATCAGGACATAAAATCTCTGCATCACTACATGGATCTATTTCAGAGATACAGAGTTTAATCTCTGGATCACAAACTCTTCCAGAGGAACAATCTGAGTTATTATTGCAATTACCAGCTTTAGGTTCACATATATTATTAACACACTCCTCCTCATTTCCACATGGAGTAGTATCATTACAATATATCCCTTTCACACAGATTTTCTCTGCATTACAGTAGTATTGGTTAGGGCAGGCGGAGTATTCGCAAGATATGTTTTTATCATCAAGAGAGTCATTGCAACCAATCAAAATGGTTAATAGTAGAGTTAGCATTACAAAAAATTTCATAGTTCCCCCAAAAAGCATATATTATAATTATCGCAATTTATCTCATTTAAGTAAAGAGTTTTTTTGATTTATCTCTCTTCAAACTCCAAACTATCTGGATTTATAAAGAATTTAGATATGTTGGTGATTTTTTTATTCTCTATTGTGTATATATTGTAGTTTCCTGGATGTTTTTTAGAGACTCTTCCAGATGCTCCACACTCATATACATCAACAGTATGACTATTTAGGTGTAGTTGGTAGTGATTGTTTTCATGTCTATGACCATGAAGAACAACATCTATTTTATATTTCTCTAAGACAGATAGAAGTTTTGCTCTATTTCTAATTGATGAGATATACTGTTTATGTTTTGCAACCTTCTCGATATGATGATGAATCAAAACTATTTTAAATCTATCTTTTATATCATCTTTTGTAAGAGTCTCTTCAAGGAATTTTAGTTGTGCTTTTGAGATTTTTCCTGCTGAAAAAAAATATCCAGTTGGAACAGATGTTGAAAGTGCGATAACAGCAACCTCATCACCAATTTTTTTTACATTTGGAACTGTTTCAGGAAAGTATGAGCTAAATCTGCTTTTTTTAAAAGACTCTCTTGTGTAGTTATCATGATTTCCTGGTATAATTGTAACACTATTTTCAAGAGGTGAAAGTATCTCTTTTGCTCTTTGAAACTCCTCAGGAAAGGCTAGGTTAGTCAAGTCACCTGTTATAACTGTATGCTCAACATTCTGTTGCATAAGATGTTCAACAAGTTTCTCAACCATTTTAGGTGGATACTCTTTTTTTCTATTAAAAAATAGATTCACTGCTCCAATTGCTCTTTTATTAATAAATCTCAACAAAGAGTATTTAGCATCAGATGATATATGTAGGTCTGATATATGTGCAATTTTCATGAAACTCCATAAAAAGTCAATATAGTCACTATAACTATATAAACTATAATTCTAAATTAAACAAATAAAATCGTAAATTTATGTAGTTAAAATGGATAAGTTAAATAGATTTTTAGAGTTTTATAGTGATATTATATAATTAATTAGCGATGAGTTAATCAATATTTTTAACTCTGTCTACTCTTTTTTGTTGAGGGTAGATTGTTTAATACTTACACTCCGATTTTTATCTACAGATATGACTACAGTAATCGATTTACATTATTTTTTCTTTATTGCAACAAATATAACTATTGTCATATTTATACATGAACAGTGGGTTTTAACCCACTGAGTGATGAAGAAGCATTTTGTATTTTCTCGCAGGGCACTAAAGTACCCTGTTCATCTCTTTCTCTTTGCTTGTAATAGTTACAACTGTTGTTATAATCACACATTTCTACAT
>JAFGXH010000206.1 GCA_016936735.1 bacterium | reverse complement strand
TATACTATTTTATTTTGATATGTATAAACTTTACTCTTTATTTTTTTACTGAATTAAGAAAAAGCTCTGCTAATTTACCAATTTCATCATAAATAAGCTCTTTTTTAGGATCATTTTCAGGATTATATTTAACATTTTTAGTTTTAACAATCACTGCTGTTTCAAGAAGGACAAATTTGTTTGTTAAAAGATATTGAGATCCAAGAGGAGTAACTTTTATCTCAACCATTAAATTTGCAGCAAGCTGTTTTTGTAACTCTGGTAAAAATCTTTGGTCATTTTGATCATAATCATGTGCTGCAAGAATAGTTTTTGCTGCTTCCTCTTTAGTTTTATTATCAATTATCACAAAATCATTTCCACTCTCTGTTGCTTTCTCTTCAAAGGCCAAATAGATAACTTTTTGTAAATCCTCATTTATCTCCATTCCAGATGATTCAAAATGAATTAATATTCTGTTTTTTGTTCCAAGTGTAACATCTGGTTTTCCACTATTTTTTTTACCCTCTGTAACTATTGAGGAGCATTGAGCAATAATCTCTTGATCTTTTTTCTCTTTATCCTCTTTTGATATTGTTGAGCTTTCGCAATATGCTTTACAATTATAGTATTGATATGTTGCAATACAGTGATCTATCTCTGAAAATTGAGTGTTTTGATATTTAACAAGCTCACTTCCTTTATATGAGCCTCCAAAAGATTTTGAAAATAGATTAACATTTGCATTAATCTCATCATCTGTTAAATGTTCCAAAACAGGTGCATTTCCTTTTGAACAAACAACTTGAGTATCTCTTTTGCATTTCTCATTTTTTGAAACAACTTTTTGTGAAGAACCACACGAGAACATAAATATTGCAATAAAAAGCAACAAAATTGATTTAATCATAAAAACTCCTTAAAAAATTAGTAATAAAAAATTCCAATCACAAATAAATTTAAACATCATTTTTACAAGTTTGATAAATAGGGATTTACATATTTTTTACATATCCCCAAAAGTGTTTTTAATAAAATTAAACTCTAGAGGATAATCATTTGTATGTTTACTCTATTTTGAATTTAGCAAAAAATAGCTCTCCTCTATAATCTCTTTCAAATGATTGATTATATAAGATTGTACCATTATATTTTACAAAATTATTAAAACTGCCTTCTGTTTGGCCACCAACAAAAATATTTTTTTCGTTATCAGTAAAAAAACAATAACTTGTGTCAATATATTCACTTCCAAACTGCTTTAATGATAATCTTTCTCCAGAAGAGTTGTATTTTGCAATAAAAACATCTTGGATTGTTTGATTATTAGTATTAAAAATCCCCTCTGTATCTCCAAGTACATATATATTTCCATCCAAATCCAACTCAACTCCTGTTGAATACTCATTATATGGTGTTCCTATATGTTTTGTCCAAACTAAAGAGTTATTTGAATTATACTTCATTAAAATAATATCATTTTCACCAATTAAAGAAGAGTTATTAAAAGATGCATCTGTATTTCCCAATAAATAGTACTCACCTGAATTTCCAAACTTAATATCTGTTAAAAATTCACGACCATTTGGTGTTCCAAATACTGATTCAACAACTGTATCACTATAATTATTTACTGAAATATCAAAACTCATCATTAAAAAGTTACCATTTTGATAATCTGAATATCCAACAATTACCAATGAATCTCCTTTTAAATCCATTCCATATAGATATTCATCTTGATAATTAGAGCCAAAAGTATTTACATTATTTTCATAAGGAGTTCCATCTGAGTGAAATTTTTTCACAAAAACATCCTGAGTTGTATTATCATAATCATACTCATAAACCTTATTTCCAGAAACAAAGATATCACCTGATGGTGTTGTTGAGATAAAATATGCCTCCTCATTATAACTATTTCCCCAAGCTTCTGCCCATTGAAAAGCTCCAAATGAGTTATATTTAACAAGAATAGAGTCTCTATTTTTATCTGAATTTGTTATTGTAGCACAATCTGAGCTATTTTCACAACAACCATTTCTTTTTCCATAAAAATCAACTGACTTATGATAACCAACAATAAATATATTTGAGCTTGAGTCAACATAAATATTGTTGGGATAAATTTTAGATTCAGAAGCTGTATCAAAATTATTCACCCAGATAAGTTCACCATCTTTGCTATATTTTCGCATAAAATAACGACCATAATACTTTCCAAGAACAATAATATTTGAACCATCATTAGCAATACTAGAAATATAGTCTTCTCCTGAATTAAATTGGTCAATCCCTTGCTTTACCCAAAATGGACAACTTGATATATCTTCCCAACTATTATTTTGATTACATATTTGTGTTTTAGGAGTTTCAAGTGTTAAAAATCCGCAACTTACTACTCGTTCATCTCCTGATATACAATCAACACAATATCTACTACTACTACAAATCTGCCCATTATTACAATTTAAATCACTATCACATCGATTTTCATCTAATATACATTCATGACTATTTAAATCACAACTTTTCCAGCTTGAGCAGTGTGACTCTTCAGAACATCTACCCTCTTTTAGATTACAAACACCCGCTTTACATTGCTCCCAATCACTACAGTTAACATTCAAACACAAATCATCCTGAATACAGGTTAATCCTTCAGGACTGTAACCATTTTCACACTCACAATTGGCTGAAAAATCATTTGGTGAAACATAACAATCTCCATGATTTGAACAACTTTGATTTATACAAGGATCAAATATACAGGTGTATGTATTTGTATTACAAATCTGATTTGTACAATTACTATTTGAAATACATCTTCCATCTTTAATTTCACAAATTCCATTTAATGGATTACATTGTTCCCATTCAGAGCAATTTGCATTTTCACAAAAATCATTTTGAACACAAGTTAATCCTTGAGGTTTATAACCATCATTACAATCACAAAAAGCAGAAAAATCTATTGAGCTTATTTTACACACTCCATGATCAGAACAGTTTTGATTATTACAAGGATTTGTGATACAAGCATGTAAATTCTCATTACAAACCTCTGTTTCACTATTACAAGTTGTTCCAATAGAATCACATTTCCCTGCTTTTAAAACACATTCACCACCTTTTAACTCTCTCCACTCTTCACACTCTTTTTTCTCACAAGTGCTATTGTCAGGATTACAATAACCACTATTACAATCTGAATGATTAATACAACCTTTTCCTTCACTTCCACCACAAGAGACCAAAAAAGTGAATAAAAGCATTAACAAAAACATCCCATTTCTCATATATTCCCCC
>JAFGXH010000205.1 GCA_016936735.1 bacterium | reverse complement strand
GATGATTTTGATTTATCATCAATAGACTCAACAAAAGATGAATCAGATGATTTTGATTTATCATCAATAGATTCAACAAAAGATGAAAAAATAGAGGCATCAGATTTTGATCTTTCTAAATCGGATGAAGATAATAATTTAAATGAATTAGAAGAGGAATTTATTGATTTAGAGTCATTAAAAGCTGAGTTCCCTGAAGATATGACTTTAGTTTTATCAATTCCAATTTTTGGAAAACTATCAGATTTATCAAAAGATGAATTAGATCTATTTCAGTTAGTCCATAATTTTTCAGTTGTTTCTGATATTGTTTCAAATTCAGAGATTTCAGAACCTAAAACATATCAAATTCTTCAAAAACTTTCTGATGAAGGATTTATAAATCCTGAATAATAGTTTAACTAATATTACCACTTAATTTTGTAATTTTTATATTCATCATATAGTTTGATAAAACATTTATAAATGATAATGAAAATACTCAATTTCCTGTTTTTTAAAAAGATTAGAAAATTGATAAAAGACACATTTTAATAATTTAAGGGTTAGAAATGATAAATTTTGAAATCAGAAAAGCAACAGAAAATGATTTTGCTGAAATATTAAAAATGATTAATGAGTTAGCAACTTTTGAAAAAGCTCCAGAAAAAGTTACAAATACAGTTGAATTAATGAATACAGAAAAGGAACTATTTAATTGTTATATTGCTATCTCAGAAATTGGAGAGATAATAGGAATGGCTTTATATTTTTTTGCCTATTTTACTTGGATTGGAAAATCATTGTACCTTGATGATCTTTATGTGAAATCAGATTTTAGAGGAAATGGAGTTGCAAAAAAACTTTTAGATAAAATTTTTGAAACAGCTCAAAAAGAGAGATGTAAAAGGGTGAGATGGCAGGTTTTAAATTGGAATGAGAATGCTATTAATCTTTACAAAACTATTGGAGCAAAGATTGATAATGAATGGAGTAATTGTGATTTTGATGAGAGTTATATAAAAAATTTTAATACTCAGAACCACCCCATTCAACAACAGTAAAACCACTACGATTTATTGGAGTAAGTTTCTGTTCTTTTATAGTAAAATCAGGCTTTTTAATGCTTTTAAATACCATATAAACTCTAATTAAAGTATCTGGTTTTGGTTCTATATTTAATGGATAGTCAGAGTTATACTCATCCATAACAAATTTTATATGATTCCAGCTATTTTTCTCTAATAGAGGTAACCAATATATAATAAACTCATTTGCCTCTCTTCTATTTAATCCTAAAGTCTCTAATTTATCCTCAAGAAACTCTATTGTATCTTCACCTTTAACAATAAAACCATCACTCATATCATATTGATGATTTTGTTGAGCCTCCCAGTATAATGAGTAGTACTCTTTTTTGGTATCTTTTGAAATAATTGTTCCATCTGTTTTTACAAAAACTCTCCAACCATCATTATATTTAGGATAGGTATGAATTAATTCTCCATTTTTGGCATCAATTTTCACCTCTATTTCACTATCTTTTTCTGGATAAAGATAGATAATAGGTTTTTTAACTAAAACAGGTCTATCATCAATTGGTTTTTTTATCTGATAGGATTCAAAATAGTCATAACCATCTAATTCAGAGATTTGAAACATAACACTTTTATCACAAACTCCAGATTTCTTGATTTTTAAAACACCATTATATTTTTTTCCAACTCTTATGCCATATTTTGAAATATACCTATCTCCAGGATATAATCCATTATTAAGTTTAAAAATATAATCCATTGATAAAAATTTTAGTGCCTCCTGATTTTTTATTTTATTATCTCCAATTAACTTAAAAATAATTTCAGAACCAGCATAGAATGGTCTATTGTTTTTTTGTTTTATTGAGTCTGCTGTTTTCTCAATTTTTATAACCTCTGCAGTTGCAGTATAGTTTTCATAAACACATTGTTCAGATTTTTCATCTGCTATAATAATCAATGTGAAAAGAAAAAATAGTGAGTAAAATATTGATTTCATCATATATCTCCAACAAATATAAAATATAGACGTAATAAATTAAAAAAAGTTTAAATAAAATTAAAATTTTTTTAATAGTAACAAAAATATAGAAGAAGTGATATTTTATAGAATTTTTAGAAAATTATAATTAAATATTCTATTATTTTTTATAAAAACTATGATTTTATTGTAACTATTTATAAATTTTGCTACAATCAAAATAGATGTTTTAGGATAAATATGGATCATTTCATGCTTCTTGATCTTATGGATAATGGAATAATGTTATTAGATAAAGAGCTTGAGATATCTTTTTGGAATCAATGGCTGGAGTTTCATACCAATTTACAAAAAAAAGATGTAATTGGAAAAAAATTAACAGATATATTTCCAGAGATTATAAAAAAAAATCTTAGAAAGAAAGTTGAAGTATCACTAAAGCTAAAAACATCAACTTTTATGGATGCAACAATTAGTAAATATCTTATTCCAATTCCTTTAAAAACAATAACATCATCAATGTTTAATTTTATGCAGCAAAATGTTATTATTGCTCCATATGGGGAAAATAGTGTAATAATTGTTATTTATGATTATACCCCATTATTAGAGGCTCAAGAGTTATTAAAACAGCAGGCTGAAAAATTTGAGATTCAAGCAACAATAGATCCTCTCACACAGATTTATAATAGATTAAAATTTAATATATTACTTGATTTAGAGGTTCAACGCTCAAGAAGATATAATAGAGATTTGAGTATTATTATTTTTGATATAGATCATTTTAAAAAAGTTAATGATACTTTTGGTCATCTAATTGGTGATGCTGTCTTAAAAGGGATTGCCTCTATAGTATCTAGTATGATTAGAACAACAGATATATTTGCAAGATGGGGAGGTGAAGAGTTTATTCTTCTTTTACCTGAAACATCTCTTGAAGGAGCATTAATTGTTGCTGAAAGAGTTAGAGTTGCAATAGAAAAACATATATTTCCTGAAGTTGGAACTAAAACCTGTAGTTTTGGTGTTACTCTTTATCATAAAGAGGAGGGAGAGGAGTATAATCAGTTTATAAAAAGAGCCGATACTCATCTTTATACAGCAAAAAATAGTGGACGAAATAGAGTTATTTCTGGTGAATAGATTTTTTCTAATATAAATATTAAATTATCTCTTAATTTTATCAAAAATTATAAAAAATATTGACAATAAACGAAAAATAGATATAATCTAAGCACTTTTAGTGATACCCATTTGGGTTGTTTTTTAGGAGATTTTTAATGACAGAGAATTTTGAACAATTACTTAAGCAGCATGAAACAAAAAAACAAAAAGCTGCACCAAACACAGTAGTAGAGGGAACCATTATTGACATGACAAAAGATTTTGTTATGGTTGATATCGGCTACAAATCTGAGGGTATGGTTCCAATTGATGAATTTAAAGGGGAAGATGGAGCAATTCTTTATAAAATCGGAGACAAAATTAATGTATTCCTTTATAAAGATGAAGATCATCGTGGAAATTTACAACTCTCTAAAGCTGAGGCAGATCGCCTTAGAATTTGGGAAAGTGTTAACAAAGCTTATGAAGAGGGCTCTACAATTACAGGTCTTGTTACTTCAAAAGTGAAAGGTGGTTTACAAGTTGATATAGGTATCAAAGCATTCCTTCCTGGTTCACAAATAGATCTACGTCCAATTCGTCATCTTGAAAGCCTTATTGGGAATAACTATGAATTCAAAGTAATCAAAGTTAACCAAAAAAGAGGTAATATTGTTCTCTCAAGAAGAGCACTTCTTGAAAGAGAAAGAGAAGAGATGAAAGCAACTACCCTTAGAAGAATCGAAGAGGGACAAATTGTTGATGGAATCATTAAAAATCTCACAGATTACGGTGCATTTGTTGATTTAGGTGGAATAGATGGTCTTCTTCATATCACAGATATGTCTTGGGGTCGTGTAACACATCCATCAGAGATGTTCCATGTTGGTGATGAAGTTCGTGTTAAAGTTTTATCATTTGATAAAGATCATGAAAGAGTTTCTCTTGGCTTAAAACAGATTACTGATGATCCATGGTCAAGTGCAACTGCTAAATATATTGAAAACAGCCGTCATAAAGGAAAAATTGTTTCTCTTGCAGATTACGGTGCGTTTGTTGAACTTGAAAGAGGTGTTGAGGGATTAATTCATATCTCTGAAATGTCTTGGACAAAACGTTTAAAACATCCATCAAAACTTGTTGCAATTGGTGATGAAGTTGATGTTGTTGTTTTAGGTATTGATGTAGAAAACAAAAGAATCGCTTTAGGTATGAAACAGATGGAGCCAAATCCATGGAGTCTTCTCGCTGAGAAATATCCTATTGGTTCAACAGTTTCTGGAAAAATTAAAAATATCACAGATTTCGGTATTTTTATTGGAATCGAAGATGGAATAGATGGTCTAATTCATATCTCTGATATCTCTTGGACTCAAAAATCAAAAAATCCTCAAGATACTTATAAAAAAGGTGATGAGGTTGAGGCTAAAGTGTTAAGCATTGATATTGAAAACGAGCGTTTTTCTCTTGGAATCAAACAGTTAACAGATGATCCTTGGAAAGTTATTCCTGAAAGATATAAAGATAAAGTTGTTGATGCTAAAGTTCTTAAAAAAGTTGAATATGGCTTTTATGTTGAACTTGAAGCTGATGTAACAGCATTCTTACATCGTTCAGAGATCTCTCAAGAGTCAAGTGTTAAAGAGGGTGAAGTTGTTAAAGTTAAAGTTTTAAGTATTGATTCAGAAGAGAGAAAAATCTCTGTTTCTGTTAATGCTTATGAGGCAGCAAAAAATAGAACAATTGCTGATAACTACCAAAGTGATTCATCTTCAACAGTAAAAATGTCTGATTTAATGACTAACGAAGACTAATATTAAATATAATCAATGAAAAATCTATATATATCATTAGTTCATTATCCAGTCTACAATAAAAATGGTGAGATTGTAGTATCAGCAATAACAAATCTTGATATTCATGATATTGCAAGAGCCAGTAAGACATTTGATGCTGCTGGATATTTCATAATTAATCCAAGTGAAGATCAATGTGAAATTGCATCTAAAGTGATAGACCATTGGAAAACAGGATATGGAGCAACCTATAACAAAGACAGAAAGGATGCTGTTGATTTAATTGAGCTTTTGCCTAATATTAAGTCAGCGATATCAATAATTGAGTCTGAAAGAGGTGTATCTCCTTTAGTTATTGCAACTTCTGCAAAGGGTGGGGATGATATTTTAACTATTTCTCAGTTAAAAACAACCCTTTATGAAGAGAATAAGCCTGTATTACTTCTTCTTGGAACAGGTCATGGAATGGCAATGGAACAGATTCCTGAAATTGATAGGTTATTAGAGCCAATTAATGGTGGAGAAGATGGTTATAATCATCTTTCTGTACGCTCTGCTGCATCAATATATCTTTATCTTCTAAAAAAATAATCAATTTAAATATCTATTTACACAATAAGAATCAAACCATTTTCTATAAATGACAAAAAATGTAATATTTGTATTTGTTTTTTTTTTATGATGTTATAATTAAATATATTATGATATTTTTACTGAAAATTATATCTCAAAACAACTCCACTAAAACCACTATTATTATTATATGGCACAAGATAAAGATATTTATCCATTATAAAACCATATTTATAACCTTTTGTGTTTAATCCAGAGATATCACCAACATTAAAAGCATTCCAACTATCAGAATCTAGAAAATCTTTTGTTGAATCATACCTTAAAATATTAGCATGAAAGAAATTATCCTGTTGGTATGGAATAAAATAGATATATCTCCCATCAAATTGGGCTCCAACATAACCAACTGTATTTAAACCATTAATATTAGAGGCATTAAAAACACTCCAACTATTAGCATTCTCAAAAGGAGATTCAGTATTATATCTTAAAACTTTTGAGTGTTGTCCACCAAGCCCTTCTGCCTCTCTAAATGGTACATAGTAAACATATTTTCCATCAAAAACAGCCCCTTTATACCCAACAGTGTTCTCTCCAATATTTGAAGCATCAAATAGAGACCAAGCCTCTTTATCTGTAAATGATAATGTTGTATTATATCTTACCATTTTAGAGTGAAACTTACTCCCCTCTTTATTTGCAAATGGAACATAATATATATAAGTTCCATCAAATGTTATTCCATAAAAACCTTTCGCTCCTGTATTTTGAGTCATTTGTGTTGTTGATGTAAAACTCCAACTATTTTTTTCTTTAAAATCTCCTGTTGTATCATATCTCAATGCAAACATATTTGAACCATTCTGATCACCATAAGGGGAGAAATATATATATCTCTCTCCATCAAAAACACCTCCATCATAACCATTTAGTTGTGCCCCAGTTGGTAAATCTAGGCTATTTGCATCAAATGCACTCCATGAGTTAGAGTTACTAAAATCACTACTTGTATTATATCTTAAAACTTTTGCATGCCTTCCCTCCTCATTTAAATAGGGAACAAAATATATATAACCATTTGCGAAAATAGCACCTGCATAACCTGTTGTTGTTAAATTATCTGTATTTCCTGCATCATATAGTGAATAACTACTTAAATCTGTAAAACTTTTTGTTGAGTCATATCGAAGAACTCTTCCATGAAATCCATCATTATTACTATCTCTACAGGGTGCAAAATATATATATCTTCCATCTCCTGTTGCACCATAATAGCCTTTTGCATTTGAGAAAGTTGAGTTATTTGAATTAACATCAAAAGCCTCCCAGCTATCTCTATTTTTAAAATTATCAATATTAGCAACAATACAAACATGAGTTACTAAATCACAAATAGTTCCACTCTCTAAACAGTTACTATTAGAGTTACAGTTTCCATCTTTTAAAACACAAACTCCATCAAAACAACTCTCCCAAGAGTTACAATTAACATTTTCACAACTATCTTTTTCTGTTTTTTTATCCTCTCCACAAGATATAAAAATAGTTGCAAATAGAAAAGATAAAATTACCAAAAACTCTCTCATAAAACTCCTTCCAAATTAAACTATAAAAACAATCAAAAAAACACATAATTTATTATGATATAATAATCATAAAATATTCAATGTTTTATCATAAAAAAAACATAAATTAAATAGTTTTAAAAATTTAATATAGAAGATTTTAAATTAGTTTATTTGTTATTCTATTTTATTTTAAAGAGGGGTAAAAATTGGAGTTCCACATCTTTATTTCTCTTCAAGTTGCATTTGAACATCATAAATTACTTTAGAATTGCTCATTGGAACTATTTGTTCTGCAAATTGACCACCATTCTGCTCTGCATCAACATCGGTAATAATAAGATTACAACTATCTAAATCTCTTGAATCATCAACAGTTATTATTGCTTCTCCAAAATTGTTTGTGTAGTCACCACTTTGTACATAACTGCCACATTTAATTGCAACATCTAATCCAGGAATTGGATTATTTGAAGTATCTGTTACATTTACATCAATCTGTTTTGAATTATAATCTTCAACAACACCATAGCAAGCAGACATCAATATTGATGTTGTTCCTGCAAATAACCAGCTTAAAATTTTTCTCATAAATATCCTCACAACTAAATGTTAGCATTATAATGAAAATATAAAAAAAATCAAATATGATATAATTTATTTAGTTTATTTCTTAATTTTCATACCAACTAATGCTAATAATTTTCAAAGTGTTATTTAATTTTGCTATTTGCATGCAATTAATTCCAGTTGACTCTATATTATCCTTACCATTAAAATATTTTTTTAGATATCTGCTTTTAACAAAAGCTACTGGTCCATTAATTATAATATCATTCTCTATCTCTTTTTCTCTAAAACCTTTGCTTTTTATTAATGGATATTTACTGAAAACCTCATTCATCTCTAAAATATGCAAATTGATATTTTTCTCATTGTAGTTTATAAAATCTTTATCTTTATACTCTATTACTTTTGCTCCATCTACAAATAGCTCATTTATTCTAAAAAAATTAGGCTCTTCTCCCTCCTGAAATGAGATATACTCATATAATTTATCTAATAGTATTTGTATATCATTTTTTTTCATTTAGCCTCCTATAGTTAAAATATATTTATCAATCAATCTAACTATTTACATTTAGTTGTTAAATAGTATTTATAAAAAAGCTCTTTTATATTTTCAGGTAATTTTATTTTTCCTTTACTTATTGCATCTTTTATTTTTTCTGTATTTAGTTTGTGATATAGTTTTTCAAATTTTTTATCTATATTACCACTATTCTCTTTTTCTAAATCATAAACCAAAGTTTGATTATTACATTTGAAATCAAAACTATTTAAAGTTATAGTTTTGATTTTTTTATTTGTAGCTGTTTTAAAGCTAATTTTTAGATTTTTTATATCATAGACTATTGACCAAGATCCATCTAATGCAACAGTTTTTAAAATATCAAAAGAGTAGGCAATAATTGAACTATTTTTTTGTGGTTTATAGTTTTTTACTCTTTTTGCTGCTTTTAGAAATCTAGAGTTTGTTCCATTTTTATATTTTTTAAGAGATGTTTTATAACTATCATTTTCAAGAACAGGAATAGGAAGTTGACTATCTTTATAAACCATCATCTCTCCATTAATAAACTCAACAACAGCAACATCTCCATTTTTATCAGCAACTAAAAAATGAAGCTCTTGACTAACTTTTTGAACTCTAATTATTTTATCATTTGCAATAACCTCATCAACATTAGAGGCATTATCAAGTTGATATTGAACCCACTGAAGCTCATTAACAGCACCTCTTTTATCTATTTTTGGATATTGAGCTTTAGATACCATTATCTCTATTACTAATCCTTTTTCATTTATTCCTCCAAATGGAAGCTCTTTTCCAAACTGATTAAATGTAATACTACCATATTTTGAGATCCAACTAACTGGATTATCTGGAGGAAAAACTATTGATTGTTTTATCTGTTCTCTCTGATTTACAACAACTAAACCATTTTCAGAATACCAGTCAAGATTTCTACCAAATAGTAGATTATTCTCATTTTTTAAAACAAAAGTTGTACAAGATAATACAATAGTTGTATTTAATATTAGAGATAGTATTATTTTTCTCATTTTATTCCCTTATAGATAAT
>JAFGXH010000204.1 GCA_016936735.1 bacterium | reverse complement strand
TGAAGATGAATATATAAAAGAGTTTGAAAAATCAATTTATGGTTTTCAATTTGGGATAATGTTTTAATAAAATCACTTTTTTAATATTTTTTTAATTTTTAAAAAAAATAGCTACTCACTATCTTTTTTAAAATAATCAAAAACCTGAAGGGCTGTTTTATCTGGTAAAACCTCCTGAAGCTCAATAAGTGTTGCATTTTTTATATTTTCAACAGATTTAAATTTTTCTAAAAGCATCTCTTTTCTTTTTTTTCCAATACCACTAATAGAGTCTAATTCAGAATAAATCATACTACTCATTCTCTGTTTTTTGTGAAACTCTATTGCAAATCGATGTGCCTCATCTCTAAGATGTGTGAAAAGTTTTGTTTCTGCTGATTGTAAGGGTAGGGGAATTCCCTCTTTCTCTTCTGGTTTAAAAACTCTTTCAACACTGTTTTTATCATTTTTATTATTAGATCTTATTTTTGCAATAGATATAATATCAATTTTATCCTCTAAAGATAACTGTTTAAGTATTGAAAAGGCACTACTTAGTTGACCTTTACCACCATCAATAACAATAAGATTTGGAAGTTGATTTTCTGAAATTCCCTTTTTTAATCTTCTTAATAAAACCTCTCTCATCATTCCAAAATCATCATTCCCTTTTGCAGATTTTATATTATAGTGTCTATATCCCTTTTTATAAGGAATTCCATTCCTAAACTCAACTTTTGATGAAACAGGATGAGTTCCTGCAAGATTTGAGTTATCAAAACACTCTATAATATCTGGTTGATTTGATAGAGATAGTTTCTCTTTTATCTCTGTTAATAGTGAGCTATTTTTATCTTTGATAAAAAGCTCTTTATCTACTCGATTTTCACTATTTTTTTGAGCAATATCTATTAAATTTAGTAAATTTTCTTTTTCTTCACTATTTAAATTGCTATTTTTTTCAATATGAAAAAAATCTATTTCAGACTGTTTTTGTGTTAAAAAGTAGTTCTCTAAATTTTTAAAATTTAGTTTTTCAAATGGAAGGGCAACCTCTTTTGGTCTGTTTGTTCTGGTTGAGTAGTATTGAATAAGAAAAGAGCTCATACTCTCTTCATTAAAACTATCCTGATTATCAAATAAAAGAGTATGTTGGTCTATAAGCATTTTATTTCTAACAATCAAAACAACAATAACAAGATGACCATTTTTAAGTGAGTATGAAACAATATCAATATCTCTTGGATATGTGGTAAAACTATTTTTTTTACCAGAAAAATATCTAAGTTGCTTTATTTGATCTCTTAATTTTATTGCTTTTTCAAAAAGTAACTCATCAGAGGCTTTATACATCTCTATTTCAACTGTTTTAATAAGTTTTTCAGGATTCCCTTTTAAAAACTCTTTTAAATACTCAACCTGCTCAAGATAATCATTTTCCGATATTTTATTTGCACAGGGAGCAGAGCATCTTTTTATTTGAAACTCAATGCATGGCTGTTTTGTCTGTTTAAATTTTGTTGTATTACAACCTCTTAAAAGAAATGAGTGATGCAACATTTGTGCAATATTAATCGCTTTTTTGAAACTAAAAAATGGTCCTAAACCATTTTTTGATGGTGTTTCAGATAACTCAAGAGCTGGATATGAGTGTTCTTCATTTAGTGTTAAATATAGCTCTTTAGATTTATATTTAAGTAAAATATTATATTTGGGTTTATGAAATGGTATAAGGGTACTCTCTAATATTAAAGCATCCTCCTCTGTTGGTGTAAGAATAAGCTCAATATCAGATAAAATATTGGGAAGAAGAGAGACGAAAGGTCGAGAGTCTCCCGATTGAGAAAAATATGATGTTAATCTTGCTTTTAAATCTTTTGCCTTTCCTATATATATAATAACCCCTTTTTTATCTTTCATTATATAACATCCAGAACTCTCTGGAACTGTTTTTAAAAACTCTTTTGAATTAAACATTTTTACCTCAAACAAGCTCAATTTCAACATTTAATCGCTCTATTTCAGAGTTAAGTTTATCTATTTCATGGTCAATATTATTTAAATCTGTTTGATAAAGAGATATATCTGTCTCTGTTGTTAAAACAGTTGTTGTTGATAAAAGATTTGAAATTAATATAAGTGATATCTTCTCTTTCATGGAGGAAAAATCTGATTTTTTATTTTTAAGATGAGCAAAAATTGATTCATCTTTTTTATCTTCAAAAATAATTGATTTCTCCCAATTATTATATTTTGTCTCCTCTTCCCAAATAAGTTTATTAATAATTTGAGACTCTGTGACTCTATTTTTTATAATATGGTTAAGAGTTGAGTTAAAACTCTCAATATATCTAATAAACTCAATATCAATAAGGCAGTTTACAAGGGAGTTTATAAGATTTTTTACTCCTTTGATTGTTATCTCTATTTTCTCTTTTATATCTTTATTTTTCACATTTTTTAAGGCATCTTGAATTGCTGCTATTTTATTTTTCTCTGAGTTTATCTTTTTTTTGAGGGTGGTAGATTTTTCGAGTGGGCTGTTTTTAAATCTATTTGTGTTTACAAATAATCTTTTAAGAAAAAACATATTGTTAATCTCATTTTCAGTATAGGATGAGTTATTAGACTTTTCATAAAATTTTCTATACTCTTTTGTTATATATTTTTTAGAAAAATACTCTTTTTTTAATTTGATAGTTAATTTTTCAATATATTTTAGTTTATATCCACAATATGGGCAATAATCCCTACTCTGTTCTACTATTGTTCCACAAATTTGACAACGATTTAACATGTTTTACTTTTAAAAAATTTTTCTCTATTTTTAGGAAAAAATAGCTAGGTTTATAGTAACATTTTAAGGCTAATTTTTCAATGAGTTAAGAAAAAATAGAGTTTTTTTAATTTTTCTATTTTATTTTTTATAAAAAGAGTGGTATATTGAGTTGCTAGAGGTTTTCTATTTTTTAGGGAGTCTATTTATTATGGCTGAGAACACATCCATAGTCTCTGTTGCAAAAGCAAAAGAGCTTATTGAGGGCGGATTTGCAACAAAAGAGGATTTTAAAGGATATCTGAAATTTTGGTTTGAGAATCTAAAAATTTCAGAAGCAAGAGTTTTAACAGAGTTAGGTCTTGCAACAAAAGAGGATTTTAAAGATAAAATAAAAGATTGGATTGAGCTGGCTCGACCAATTGAGGCAAAATCAATGGTTTTATCTGGTTTTGCAACAAAAGAGGATTTCAAACACAAATTAAAAGATTGGATTAAAAATGCAAGTATTTCAGAGGCCAAACTTTTAATTCAAGCAGGTTTAGCAACTAAATCAGATTTTAAAAATTCAGTAAAAAAATGGGAAAAAAGTACAACAGTAAAACAGTTAAAAGATCTTCTTGAACTTGGTTTTGCATCTAAAGAGAGTTTTTTAGAAAAAATTGAAAAATGGAGATCTGTTGAGCTTACAGAGAAAAATAGAGAGTATCTTAATGATATAATAAATTTTATTGAGTCTCCAAATAGTGGATTTTTAAATAAAGATTCTGAAAATAGTAAAAATGCTGAAAATAGTTTAGAAAACTCTAATTCAGATAAAAAAAATTCTCAAACTTCAAATAAAACTTTTATTAAAAGAGATAAAAGTAGTTTAAACTCAACTATTAATCAAAAAACTGTTGATTTAAATAGTAAAAACTCTATTCAAAATAGAGAGAGTGAGACTCAAAGTATTTTAACTAATAAATCATCTCTAACTCCAAAAGAGAAGGGAAAATATGATAAATTATGGTTAAAAATGCTCTCATTAACTGTTAACTATTGTGAAAGTCAGGTAACAAAACCAAGTTTTGAGGCAGCAATAAAAAAAATAGAGGAGCAGTATAAAATATCTCTATTTATTCTTTATGAGTGGATTCCAAAACAGAATGATGCAGATTTTATAAGAGCAATTAATAAATTTTATGTTGAGTTTAAATCTCAACAAAAAATGGGAATAGATTTTAAAAAACTTAAATTTGATGACCCATATATTGAAAAAATTCTTGAGATTGCAAGAAAATCTCTTCAAGATGAACTGAAAGCTCTTTTAAAAGATGAGGAAATTATCACATCAAAAACATCTGATGATTCTCCAAAAGTTATAAAAATAATGAAAAGGAAAAAAGCGGAGGTTGATGATGAGGTTGTTGTTGAGAAAGAGATTAAAACTATAAAATCAAAAGATAGTGGAGAGGATGAACTAAATTTAAAATGGAAATCAACTCTTTTAACAACACAATATGATTCATCTATAAATAGTCAGAAAATATTAGAGAGAGATAATAATTTTAGAACAATTATAGGTAATAGTAAAAATATAAAGATATATATATCTGTTTTTACTCCAAACTATAAAGGTGAGAAAAAAATTACTCAATTTGCCATAACAGGTTTTATTTGGGCTGGAGATTCAGTAGATTATTTATCACTTCCAAGGGTTGAGGCTGTTAAAAAAATAGGAATTAAAGATACAAGAAATTTTCTTTTGTGTGATAAACTATTGCCCTTTATTATGCCAATATCTATTCCAAATTTAACAAAAATTAGGAAAAAAACAGTCTCTGAAAGCTTTTCAGATGAGTTTGAAAAATCTATTTTAAAAGAGGGATTAAAAACTGTTTTTCTAACTCTAATTCCTGAAAATAAAACAGATTTATCTATTGATATCTATATAAATAATCAGAATTGGTTAGAGTTAGATGGAAATTATCTCAATTCTAATATTTTTGATGAGTTAAAAACATTAAAGAGTGGTTTATCAATTAATATTTTTAAAAATCTTGGTTCAATAAACTCTCAAAAAGATTTAAAAAAGCTTGTTGATATAATATCTCCAAAAGAGTTTAAAAATTTAACAATTGAGGATAAAAACACTCTTTATAGTAGAACAATAAATCTTTCCAAAAATCTGGAGACAGTTCTCTCTGCAAAAACTTTTAAATCAATCAATTTAGAGCTAAAAAATATCAATTTTGAGTATATGAACTACACAGAGCTTCTTCAATATCTTCTTCAGGAGCAATTAGAGAACGATTATAGTAAAAGAAGTATAAATTTAAAACTTTTTAAAGGTTATATTCCACTTTTTGATGGTGCTTTTGATATTTTAAAATCTTTTGCAACTATTGATGATGATTTTGATTTAAAAAAGATTTTTAGCTTTATTGAAAACTACTATAATACTGAGATTTATCATATTTTTATGGGGTGGATTAGAGGGCAAATTGAATCTAATATTAATTTAAAAAATATACTTATAAACTTTTTAGAGAACGATTTTCTATCTAAAAAAACTTTGTTGAAAAAAGATATTTTAAATTTTGAGGAGTTTTATCCAATATTATCAGATATGTTTGATAGTTTTCCACCAATTATTAAACTTTTATCAACAGTATTAAAAATTAAAACTGCCAACTATAACTCAATCTCAGATGATGAGGAGATTTTAATAACAGAGTATTTAAAAGCAAGAGAGTCTGTTTCAAAAATAGGTTTAGATGAGTTTGTTATTGCTTGTGATTTAAAAGTTGCAAATCTTTTAAATAATATCTTCTCATTTAATGCATCTGTTCAGATTCATTTAAATAATATTGCATCTCCTCAGTTTAAATCATTAAAAACAGAGTTAAAAGGGAAAATTCTTAGTAGTTTTGCTCAAAGTTCAACAATATTAAAAGATTTTGAAAGGGGAATCTCGTTTTTTAAACAGGCATTAAAAGAGTTTGAGAATAATCAAAAAGAGAAAGATGAAACAATGTTATATTATCTTTTTAACACTCTTGAGTATGCAAAAAATAGTGATAAAGTGAGTGATGAGATTTTTATAAATGATTTTAAAAGTTTTTTCTCTCCAATTGATGAGATTATTTCAGATTTTGCTCAATTTAAAAAGGGTGATGATGCAAATAGATATCATCTTTTGTTAAGAGCAGTTTATGAGTATCCACAACTTTCAGAAATAAAAGATATCTATATAAAAGATTCAAAAAAATGGAAAGCATTAGAGTATCATCCTTGGCAAATCATATCTCTTTATAATTCACTTCTTATTTTTGATAAAGATAAGAATCTATCTTTTAAATGGATATCAACAGCTCTTGATATTTGTGAAAGTGATATTAATTCAAGATTAATGGCTCTTTATGGCGGAGTTATCTCTGTTATTGGTGCTATTATGTTTCCTGAACAGATTAATTATTTTAGAAAATCTGCAGATATATTTTTTAAAGGTTTTGAGGATAATTTTTATATGAAAAAATATATTATTGCTCTTTCTGAAAAACTTATTATCCCTGAAGAGCATAAAGTTGATGAGATTTTAACCCTTCTCCCTTTTAATTACAGATAAAAGATAAAAAATTAATATTTTACTCTCTAATATATCAAAATGTGTATTTTTTGTGAGTATTT
>JAFGXH010000024.1 GCA_016936735.1 bacterium | reverse complement strand
TTTTTTCTTTTTAGTAAATAAATTTAAGACTTTATTTACTTCTTCAAGTCCCTCTCCACGTAGTGGGGAGGGATTTAGGGTGGGGGTTCTTTAAATACTAAGCAAAAAATTATAAAAATAGTTTGCTCTAAATCCTATATAAACAATTTAGATTAGTTGAAATTCTATATTTTTATATTTATAAAATCAATATTTCGGAATAAATTAATAAATTATCTCTTAAACCAATTTTAAATTACTATAGTTAGAGATAACATCATCTTCAGTTAGAACATCATTTTCAGCATCAGGAGTCCATATAACATCAACAGCCTGAATATCAGATATTTTTGACTGTTTTAACTGTTGTAAAATTGATGAATAGTATTGATAAGAGTAGTCATTATCTATATTTTTGATTTTTAAATTTTTGCAAGTAACAATCAAAGTAAAAATAATATACTCTTTTATCTCCATAAATTGGGGTTTGTTCTCCTCTTTAAGCTCTTTTACAACTGATTTATGGTTTTGTATTTTTAAATATGTCTCCTCACTTATTTTTTCTGACTCATGAGAAATATAACATTGATGATTGAATTTACCAATATAACTTGAGGTTGTATTGGTAACGCTTTCAAAATCTGCATATTTTATATAAGAGTAATTTTCATCCGTTAAGTTTGCAAAATTTATTATAAGTTGCCTCAAACTCTCCTTTTTACTAAAATCCAGTTTTTCAGCAATCTCAATAAACTCTTTTCTTAAATTATAGATTGTTGCATGAAATCCAAATTGAATCTTTAATGATGTATATTTTCTTTTTTGAGGAGTACAATAAAACAATAGATCTGAAAATATGTAAGATAGATTAATATTTATAAACTCATACTTTCTATTTGCAACAATTAAAATGAATATTATCAAAAATATAAGAAGTATAATTGAAACCAATATTGTTGATTCTCTTGATGGTTCTTTATCATAGGATGATGAGCTATTAAAAAAAGATGAATCGGAACTATTTTGAGATGAGAAGCCTCCAATTGAACTTTTTGAAGATGATGAACCACTTGATGATGAAGTGCTTCCTGAATATGATGAGCCACTTGAAGATGAAGATGAATATGAAGAGGAGGAACTATCTGTTTCAAAAGCACTTCCTCCAATTCGTCCCCCGCTTCGTTGTCCAAAAAGAGTTATTGAGAATAAAATAGCAACTAAAAATAAAAAAGTTCTCATAATATTATCCTAAATAGTAGCAATCTCTTTTTATCGAAATCTAAAGCTATTATACTAAATTTTTTTTTAATAAATCAATATGATTTCTCTTTTATACAATTTTAATTATGCTATTTTTAGATCTGATTATTAGTCATTTTTAGTTGAATTAATATAAAAAATTGTATCTTCACTAAAATCTGTAAGAGTTTTGTACTCCTGAGCAACAAAATCCTCTTTTATAATATTCCAACCTTTTTTTGCATTGATACTATATGTTCTCTCCTCATTTGTTGCATTGCCTGCGATAGTTGCATCTCTATCAAAAGCTGACCAAATATGATTGTTTTTAGGTTCAAGAGTCTCTGATGTCATATCAAGTTCACCAATTTTTAACTCTTTTCCTATAATATCATCCCCACAATAAATAACAATAGATCTCATAGTTTCAGGCATTGTCCAATTAACCTCATTTGGTGTTGCAGTAACTCCCTCAACAACAAGATGAAGTTGAGAAAGTAGAGATGTTTTAACTTTTGTTGATAAATTAAGAGTTAATGTTCCATCAGAAGAGATAGTTCCAGAACCAACCTCATCATCAACACTCAATTTAAAAGATACAGTACACTCACCTTTACTCCAATCATCAACTGAATAGGTATTACTAACCATATGCCAAACTTTCTCTTTCATTGTTTTTGTAATAGAGACTAAATCAAACTCAATATACTCATCTTTAGTTGGATTCTCCTCATCATCATCTCCACCACAACTAACAAAAGAGAGTGCAATAAAAACAGTTAAAAAAAGGAAAAACAGTTTTTTAAACATAAAAGCTCCTATTAAATAAATGGATACCACTTTATAACAGATATTATAAATTTTGTAAACAGATTATTTATTTGTGCTAAATAATTTACACTTAATATATTATTTAACTCAATTATACTATTTATAGGTATATTTTTTCTTTTTCTCACCCCATCGCCACGTAGTGGAGAGGGGGCAATTTACGAAGTAAATGGGGGAGAGGGAGATTGGAGAGTAAAAATACGAAGCAACAAAGCCTTTTTATAAAGTAAAAAAATCTTTTTATTAATGAACAGCGTGGTTTTAACCCGCTGAATATAAAAAAAATAAACAAATAATCTCTTTTTATTATAAAAACCTGCCGACACTATATAAAAACTCGCCGACACTACATAAAAACTCGCCGTCACTACATAAAAACTCGCCGACACTATATAAAAACTCGCCGACACTACATAAAAACTTGCCGACACTACATAAAAACCTGCCGACACTACATAAAAACTTGCCGACACTATATAAAAACTTGCCAACACTACATAAAAACTTGCCGACACTACATAAAAACTTGCCGACACTACATAAAAACCTGCCGACACTATATAAAAATCTGCCGACACTATATTATTCAAATCATTTTTATTGTTTTTAAAAGAAAAAATATAAAGATTGATTCTATTTTTTCTCTTTCACCCCATCGCCACGTAGTGGAGAGGGGGCAATTTACGAAGTAAATGGGGGAGAGGGATATTGGAGAGTAAAAAGATAAAGTAATAAAATCCTTTTCTCTTTTATAAAAACTCAATTAAGATAAGATTAAGAAGCTCTGGGTGTTTTTTGAATGCTATTTTTGCAACAGTTTTATACTCATTATAAAAAGAGTAGAGTGAATCTATTTTATCATTGACTGTTTTTGTCATCTCTTTTGAGTCCTCTTTTGTTGTTGATATAGTTGTTTGAGTCTCTTTAAACTCTTTTAATAGCTCATAACCTGCTTCAATATCCTCTTTTTTAATATTATATTTTAAGAGTCCATTTAAAATATCACTGTTTGCCAAAACTGTTTTATAAAATATCTCTGCTTCAAAAATATGTGCTGCATATCTACGTTTTCTTTCTCCATTTAGTTTTAAAGTAGCCACAACAGAGTCATCACCATTAAATCTTAGTCTTGCAAATGTAACAAAATCT
>JAFGXH010000203.1 GCA_016936735.1 bacterium | reverse complement strand
CTATCACGAATCCTCTAAAAAACTGTTTATCTCTTGATAAAAGATAATAAAAAAAATATAATATTTTAAGTTAAGATATTTTTCAATTAATTTTTACTATATCACTATTTTGTTGTATATTAGGTATCTTAGATAACTTAAAAAAAGTTATCTAAAGAGCCTTTTTTGTATTATAATTAGAGATATTTAATATATTAACTATTTTAGGTTTTATTATGAGTATAGATAAAATAAGAGGTGCCATATTAGGTGCTGTTATTGGAGATGCCTTAGGAGTCCCATTTGAGTTTTTAAGAAGAGACTCTTTTAGTAAAAATGAGATAAAACAGATGAAAGGATGGGGAACTCATAATCAACCTCCAGGAACTTGGTCTGATGATTCATCAATGTCTCTTATATTAATAGATATAATTATTACTGGATACACCCCTAAAAAACTTATGGATAGTTTTATAAAATGGAAAAATAGTGGATTATGGACACCTCATGGAGAGCTTTTTGATATTGGAATATCGACACAAAATGCTTTAAATAGATATGAGAGCTATGTGATTTCTCCAACAGATGTTGGTGGTGATGATGTTTGTAATAATGGAAATGGGGCATTGATGAGAATCTATCCTATTGCTTTTTGGCTTTTGAAGTCCAGTTTTGAAAAAAGATTAAATATTGTGAGAGAGATATCATCATTAACTCATCGTCATATAAGATCTATTATTGCCTCTATGTTTTATATTGAATATCTTATACTACTACTAAATGGCAAAGATAAGTTTACTGCATTTTATGAGGTAAAAAAAATAGTTGCACCTCTTATTCCAACAGAGGAGATTCAGGTATTTAAAAATATATTTAATGAGAATTTTATATTCTATCCAAGAGATCAAATAAACTCTGGTGGTTATGTTATTGATACATTAGAGGCATTTTTTTGGATATTTTTAAATTATGGAAACTATCAAGATGCTGTTATTGAGTCTGTTTTATTAGGTGATGATACAGATACAACTGCAACAGTTGTAGGTTGTGCTGCTGGAATATATTATGGAGTAAAATCTATTCCTCATGAATGGATTGAGAAAATTGTAAAACTTAATGAAATAGAGGAGTTATCAAAAAAATTTGCAATATTTCTTAATGAAAATTAATAAATCTATATATATTATCAGAAAAGCCATAATAAATTTTCAAAAAATTGAAAAATAGAGATGAAATTAAGTATTGTAAACTATATCTCTTTTTGAGGGTTTATGAAAAAAATAGCTCTATTAATTGGTGGAAAAAGTTCTGAGAGAGAGGTCTCTTTAAAAACAGGTAATGCTATATTTAAAGCATTAACATCATTAGGTTATAATGTTGAAAAAGTAGACCCTGCTGATAATGATTTTTTAAAAAAAATTATAGAGATGAAACCTGATACTATATTTAATGCTCTTCATGGTACTTATGGAGAGGATGGTATTATTCAGGGAGTGTTAGAGTTATTAGGGATTCCATATACAGGAAGCTCTGTTGTTACAAGTGCTTTGACAATGAATAAAATATATACAAAACAGATTTTATCACACTATAATATTCCTGTTATACCATATAAAACATATAGAGAGTTACCTTTAGAGACTCCTTTTCCTCTTCCAGTTGTTTTAAAACCTGTTAATGAGGGTTCAAGTGTTGGTGTATATCTTATTAAAAATATGGATGATTTTAATAAATATGCTTTAGATATTATAAATAGATATGGTGAAGTTGTTGTTGAACCATTTATCAAAGGACAAGAGGTTCAAACATTTGTTTTAAATGGTAAAGCAATTGGAACAATTGAGATAAGACCAAAACGAGAGTTTTATGATTATGATGCAAAATATCTCTCTGGTGATACAAACTATATATATCCAGCAGAGATATCTGAAGAGCTACATAAATCACTAAAAAAAATATCATCTAAAATATATCAAATTTTAGATTGCTCTGGTGCAGTAAGAATTGATTTTATGGCAAAGGATGGGAAGGCAGAGCTACTAGAGGTAAACACATTACCTGGAATGACAGAGGCTAGTCTTGTTCCAAAAATTGCAAAAGCAGAGGGAATATCTTTTGAGGAGTTGTGTGAGAAAATCCTTCTCTCTGCAAAAATACATAAAAAATGATAAAAAGGGCTATTTTTACCATTATCACTTTTTTAGTTCTATTTATTCCCTACTATTTCAGGGAGTCAATTAAACGAGCACCAATATTTGATTTAAAAAAAATAGTTTTTTCAAATACAAAACACTATAAATTTGATGAACTTTTAGAAAAAGTTCATCAAGATGAGAAAAACTCAATATTTGATATAGATTTAGATGAGATTAATCAAACTCTTTTAAAACTACCTTGGATTAAAAATGTTGTGATTACTAGAATATTACCAGATACTCTTAAAATATCTCTTGAGGAGCATAAAATAAGAGGGGTAGTTTTTATTGATAAACTATACTATTATGGTGATGATTATAAAATGTTTTTGAAAATATCATATTCAGATATCAATGACTATACAATATTTTCAGGAGTGGATATTCATCTTTATGAACAGAATCATAATGAGTTTATTAATAAGATATCTGAGATGGAAAAATTGAATAGTTTAGTAAAAAATATACTACCAGAGGAGTTTGATATATCAGAGATTCATCAAACTCTTTTTAGGGGATATGAGATTATATTTAGAGAGAATAGAGGTAAAATCATATTGGGTTTTAACTCATTTGAAGAGAATTTAAAAAAAGCAAAAGATATATTGAATCATTTTAACAAAGAGAAAAAAGAGGTTTCACTTATTGCATTTCAAGAGATGAAAAATGATAGTAATGTTATTGTGAAACTAAAAAAAGGGGGACTCAATGAATAAATCTTCCGGAACAAATCAGATTGTAGGTATTGATATTGGAAGTGGTACAATTAAAACTATTATTGGTGAAATTGAATCAAATGGTATTATAAATGTAATTGGTGTTGGAAAGAGTTACTCAAAAGATGGCATTAAAAAAGGGAATGTTATTAATATCTCCCAAACAGTTAAAGCAATAGAGCAATCAATTGAGTCAGCTTCAAATATGGCAACAACAACAGTTACAAAAGCTCTTATAACAATCTCTGGAGACCATATTAAAAGTGTTAACTCGAAGGGTGTTGTTGCTGCAAATGATACAGAGGTAACACAAAGTGATGTTGATAAAGCATTAAAAAAGTGCAAAGACTCTTTTCTATCTCAAAATAAAGAGATTATTCATATTATTCCACAAGAGTATATTATAGATGACCAGCGTGGAATTAAAAATCCAATTGGTATGACAGGAAATAGTTTAGAGGTTTCTGTTCATGTTGCATTAGCAAATGCCTCATCTGCAAGAAATGTTATAAACTGTGTGAATCAAAATGATATCGAGGTTCAATCAATGGTTTTTGCACCAATTGCATCTGCTTATGGTGTTTTAACAAAAGATGAGAAGGAGTTAGGGGTTGCATTAATTGATATTGGATATGCAACATCAACACTATCAGTTTATAGAGAGGGAAGCATTTGGTTCTCTCATATTATTCCAATTGGTGGATTTAATATTACAAATGATTTAGCTTTATCTCTTCAGATACCAATTGATAAAGCAGAGAAGTTAAAACTTCAGTATGGTTATGCCCTTTCATCTCAAATAAGTGAAAATCAGAATATAGATTTAGATGAGAATCATCAAATTCCACTTCAGGTTTTATCTGAGATAATAGAGGCAAGAGTTAGTGAGCTATTTCTATTAATAAAAGAGGATTTAAACAAAGCAAATCTTTTAGATAAAATTCCATCTGGTATAGTTCTTACTGGTGGAACAGCAAATCTAAATGGAATACAGATGCTTGCTGAGATTATTTATAAAAAAAGTGTTAGAATTGGTTTTCCACATGAGAATATTCGTGGTTTAACCGATTTAATCAAGCATCCTGAATATGCAGCTGCTCTTGGTCTTCTTCATTTTGGTAAAGAGCATGAGATGACAACATTTGAGCAAACAGAAAAAGAGAATGTTTTATCCAAAATTAAAAACTATTTCTCTAAAATTCTATAATACAATACTTTTATTACTCTTTTTTCTAAAAATCATATAAAGTTTTGTTAAAAAGGAGGTATTAAAATGGAAGATTTAAAGTTGTTAATTGATTTTCATGTTGATGCAGAGAGACAGGGGCCTGGAAGCGAGAATGATACATTAAAAGCATTAAGTTTTATTGATATTAAATCAAAAGAGTTTTTAAAAATTGCTGATATTGGCTGTGGTTCAGGTGCTCAGACAATAGTACTTGCTCAAAATTTAAATGGAATCATTACTGCTGTTGATTTATTTCCAGATTTTTTAGTTAAACTTAATGAAAAAACAAAAACATTAAATTTAGAAAATAAAATATCTACTTTAGAAAAATCTATGGATAAACTTTCATTTAATGATGAAGAGTATGATATTATATGGTCAGAGGGTGCTATCTATAACATTGGTTTTGAAAATGGAATAAAGAGTTGGAGAAAATTTTTAAAAACGGGTGGCTATATTGCTATAAGTGAAATCACTTGGAAAATTAAAAATAGACCAAAAGAGATAGAGGAATACTGGAATAATGAGTATCCTGAAATTGCTACTGCATCAGAAAAAATAAAAATACTTGAGGAGAATGGATTCTCTTTAGAGGGATTTTTTTTCTTACCAGAGAGTAGTTGGATTGAGAATTACTATGCCCCAATTGAGAAACGTTTTGATGATTTTTTACAAAAGCATAATAGTTCTGAAAATGCTAAAGCTATTGTTGAGGGAGAAAAATTTGAAATTGCTTTATATAAAAAATACAAAGATTATATAAGTTATGGATTTTATATTGCTAAAAAATTCATATAAAAAATAGTTCAATAATAGGCTAATTATAGCAAATATCTAAATAAAAGAATATTGGTAACTATTCAAGGGAATTTTAATTTTATATTTTTTCCTACCATATTATTTGACATTTTTTTCTCTATGGCTAACATGAAAAATATATATTATGAGGTTAATTATGGAGATAGCTAGAGATGATTTTATACAGTATATTTATAAACTTTTGGGGGCAATGAGAAATAATCAAATTAATAGTGAATTTGTTAAAAGGGTTATTTTTTTAGAGTTTAATGTTAACACTTATAATCAATTATTAAAAGAGAGGGTAGATTTAAAAGTAAAACGAATTGAGGCAACAGAGGCTCTTGCTAAAACAGAGTCCTCTCTTATAAAAAAACTACGTTCAACAAATGCTTTTGTTAAGTCTTTAATATTATCAAAAGATGCAAAATATAGGGAGTTTGTTCAAACAGGAAAACTTAGAGATATTTTTTATTCAGGAAAAGGTGTCTTTCTTGATGGTGTAAAATATTTTCTTGGAGGCTTGAAGAGAAATATAGATTTAGGAGTCTCTGAAAATATTATAATAGATTTTGAAAATAGTATTAATAGTTTTGAATTAGCTTTTAAAAACTCTGAATTAATAAAGCAAAATGAGACTGCATCTATTATAAAGCTAAAAGAGTTTGAGGCTAAATTTAAAATAGATATTAGAAAACTATCTGCATTTGTTAAATCACAAATAGATTCTAGTGAATATCATATCTATTTTTATAATTTTTAAAAAGCTATAGCTACTTCCTAAAAAGATTTAACCACTTCCTAAAAAGATTTAACTACTTCCTAAAAAGATTTAGCTACTTCCTAAAAAGATTTAACTACTTCCTAAAAAGATTTAGATACTTCCTAAAAAGATTTAGATACTTCCTAAAAAGATTTAGATACTTCCTAAAAAGATTTAGATACTTCCTAAAAAGATTTAGGTACTTCCTAAAAAGATTTAGGTACTTCCTAAAAAGATTTAGCTACTTCCTAAAAAGATTTAACTACTTCCTAAAAAGATTTAGGTACTTCCTTTTATTTTTTTATCTCCAATTTTTCTCACCTCTTTCTTTTTTTATAAAAAGAGATGGTTAGTGAGTAGTTCTTTTAAAATTCAACTATATTAAATATAAACCGATTTTATAAGTAATAGCATTTTGGATTCTCCATGACTGAAAAAAACTCTTTATCACAAATTAAATCTTGGGAATGGGTATGTCCTAAATGTAACAATATCTCAAAAAAAAGTGTTTCATATTGCAAATGTTGTGGAACAACATCTTCTGAAGCTTTATCTGAAAGAGTTGTTTATGGTTTAATATTTTTTGTTTTGCTTTTTTTTATTGTTCCACTCTCATACCATTTTATAAAAGATGCCTCAACACCTCTTGATTGGTTGAAAATATTTGCAGGTACAATATTTTTAGGAGTTCCATTTCTTTTTTTCTCTATTGGATTTTTAGAGATGGTAAAAGAGTATCTTCAATCATTATCATTAAGGAATGAACCAGATTATCTCTCACATAGTGTTCCAGAGATAAGAAATCAGTTTATTAATGCAATAGAGGATCAAGATAAACTTATTAAAATTGCAACAGAGTATAAACAATCAGATATTCGACAAGAGGCTATAAAAGGGATAAATAGTATTACACTTTTAAGAGATTTTATAAAAAATGATTTAGATTCTGGTGTTCGAAAAGAGTCTCTAAAAAAACTTATCAAACTAGATAGCTCTATTGATGAAAAATATCTTATGGAGCTTATAAATTCAGAAAAAAATCGTGATGTTAGAGAGGTTATCATTAGAAAAATAACATCAAAAGATCTATTACTAAAAATTGCTGAAAAAGAGAGTGATAGAAATCTTGAAATGGTACTATTTGAGAAAATAGGAGACCCTGTTTTAACTCGAGTTATAAAAAGGGATAAAATGGAGAGTTTATCAAATGAGTTTGTTGAAAATCTCACTTTAGCAATAGATTTTTCAAGTTTAAAAAGTTTTTTAGAGGAGTTAGAAACACAAAAAAATGAGTCTTGGTTTGAACGAATATACTATAAATTGCTTTCAAGAATCTATCTTTTACCTTCAGGACATTATAGAATGATGATAACGCTGATAACAATGCAAAATCTTGGAACTCTTAATAGAGCAGAGCAGGCAGAGGAGTATTTTAGAATGATTCTTGCTGAAAATCAGTGGTCTTTTAATCAATACTTAGAGAAAAATCATCAAAAAATTCATGAATACCCACCAGATGCAAGAGAGCTTCTAAAATCGATGTATACAGGTCTTCAAAGAAACTTTATTTTAAAGGGAAGATTTGAAAAACTATACTAATATCAACAATTGACAATTGATAAAAGCTGATATAAAATATCTATTTTGGAGATTTTTATGATTTATAATAAAAAATATTTATATAAAACAGTTTTTATTCTTTTTACACTAATTTTTACATCTTGTGTAAAAATTGGTGATGATGAATATATAGAGGATAGTAGAGATTGGATTGAGGCAAATTCACTTTTTAATGATGGAAAAGTTGAGCAGGCTTGGATTATATATGACTCATTAAAAGAGAGATATAAAAATAGTAGCAAACTTTATTACAAATTGGGATTAATATCATCAAGAAGTGGTTGGGAGGATTTAGCAATAAAGTATCTTAATAGATCTCTTGAGATAGATTCTAATAATTGGCTTGCAAATAAAGAGTTTTCAATAATGTATAAGTCAAAATATGACTATAAAAATGGACTTATTGAGATAAATAAAGTTAAAAACAATCCAAATATAGATTCTGAGAGCTATTTTTTGCTTGGATTCTTAAATATTAAAAATAAAACATCAGAAAATCCAGAGATATACTTCAAAAAATCATTAGAAGCAGATCCATCTTTCACAATGAGCTCTTTACACTATGCTAGTTATCTAATTAGCAACAAAAATTATGAAAAAGCCAATAGAATCATTGAGAATGGATTAAAATATAGTCCAAATCACACATCTTTGATTGAATTATACTGTTCGATAGAGATGCAACAGAAAAAATATGGTGAGGCAATCAAAAAATATACAAAATATACAGAGATAAATCCAAAATGGGCCTATGGTTTTTTACAAATTGGTGTTGCATATGAAAAAATTGGTGATAATAGTTTAGCTGAGAGTTTTTATCAAAAAAGTATTGATGTTGATAAGAATTTAAGGTTTGGATGGCAATCATTAGCAACAGTAAAAGAGAGACTTGGGAAAAAAAAGGAGGCTGTTGATATTTGGGAAAGCTTAGCAGTCTCTTATGATGAGCCATATTACGATTTTAAAGCTGCAGATTTATTAAAAACAGAATCAAATGAGGCTGAAGTGTTTATAAAAAAATTAAAATCATCAAAAAATCCAAGAGCAAAAGAGTATCTTCAGATATTAGGAAAATAGTTCTTAATAAATTTTACCCACTAAATAGTTAAAAAAAATATCTTTAAATACATATCTTTTTATGGTAAAAGCATCTGTTTTGTATTAGGAGTTTTTTATGAATACAAATGAGAAAAAAACAGTTGTACAGTTAATGCAACAGTTCTCAATTCCACTTATTTTAGGGGTTATTGTCTCATTAGTGTGGGCTAACATGAATTATGAAAGTTATCACCATGCAATGCACTACAGTTTTTTTAAATCTATAAACTTTCATTTTCTTGTAAATGATGTTTTTATGCTATTCTTTTTTGGAATTGCAGCTGTTGAGATAACGCAATCAGTTTTACCAGGTGGAGATTTAAATCCTATAAAAAAGGCACTTAATCCTCTAATGGCTACTCTTGGTGGTGTTTTAGGACCAATTGGATTTTTCTTTTTATTTAATAAACTATTTGGTCAAGCATCATATACAAATGGTTGGGGAATTCCAACAGCAACAGATATTGCTCTTGCTTGGTTAATTGCAAGAGTTGTTTTTGGAGCAAAACATCCAGCTGTATCATTTTTACTTCTTCTTGCAATTGCAGATGATGCTATTGGTTTAGGAATTATTGCAATTTTCTATCCAAGCCCTGAACATCCAGTTCAACCAATATTTTTACTTATCACTTTGGGTGGAATGATAGCAGCCTTTGTTATCAGAAAATTAAATATTTTAAACTATTGGGCATACCTTGTTATTGGTGGTTCTCTAAGTTGGTTTGGACTATTTAAAGCAGGAGTTCATCCAGCATTAGCACTTGTTTTTATTGTTCCATTTATGCCAGCAAAATATAAAGATGAACCAACTGGTGGTTTGATGGAGATTTTAGAGGAGGAACACTCCACTATAGCTAAATTTGAGCATCAGTGGAAACTATTTGTTGATATGGGACTTTTTACTTTTGGTCTATCAAATGCTGGTGTTCCTTTTTCAGAAATAAATTCACTAACTTGGATTGTTTTAGGAGCTCTTGTTCTTGGAAAAACATTTGGAGTATTTACTTTTTCAAAAATTGCATCTCTATTTGGTGCACCACTTCCAGATGGAATGAATACAAAAACACTATTTATGGCAGGGGTTGTTGCTGCACTTGGTTTAACTGTTGCTCTTTTTGTTGCAGGACAAGCATTTACTCTTCCTGCATTAACTGGTTCTGCAAAAATGGGTGCTCTTTTTAGTGCAGGAGTTGCAGTTTTAGCAATTATTCTTGGAAAAATACTTAATATTAAACGTATTGATTAGTCTTAATATGATATAACTGTCTGAATAGAGAGATTTCTATTTTTAAAATCTCCATTAATATCTTCAGATATCCAGCCTTTTGTTTGAATTAACCAATTTTTATCCAGTGAGTATGATAAATTAAGATAAAATCCAGTTCCATTCGTTTTGTTATTATGAAAATCGGAATCTGTAAATAGTGGATTAGTTCCATTTAATTGAAGATATCGATAATATCCAGATATCATGAAATCTCCAGCTTCACTATTTTTACCAACATATAAAATAGTTTGGATACCTTTATTATCACTATTTTTTGAGAAATTAAAAGATGAATCAATAGTTATTCCAAATGGAATTGATATTTTTTTATTAAATATTGATAGTGAGGGATTTATAATAGAGTACTCTCCAGTTGTATAATGAAAATAGGATACACCTAAAGAGAAATAGCCCGATAATATATCAACTCTTCCAACAAATAGATATGGATAATCACCCTCTACTCCATCATAAAGCGACTTTTGATACTCTGGAGAGTGGGACCCAGGAAATAGGACTCCAGTTTTTAACTCCAACAAAAAATTATTAAACATAATTTCACCAACAGCAGCAAAACCAGTTACTCCATACCAAGAGTCCATAACAAGTGTTGATTTCACAAATGGATTATCAAAAATACCTAAATATATTTTATTATTTCCAAAAAATGTAAATTGAAGATAAAAACGCTCTGCTGCAATTTGTGAGCTATATTTAAACTCAGAAAATGTTGTATCATTTGTTGTTATTTTAAAAAATAGATTCATTCTTTGAGATAAATCAATACTACTTCCAAATCTAACCCTCATTCTATATCTATTTCTCCATAATGAGCTTTTTTCAGAATTAGACTCTCCATTCTCATTATTTGTAATAATGATATCTTTTTGATTCTCTAATTGATATCTAAATCTAATATCTCCACTCCAATCATTCCATTCAAAAGCAAATAGATTTAGTGATGTAATAAACAAAAGATAAATAGCTTTTCTCATAATACCTCCTTTTCTGAATCTACTATTAACATGAAATAGCTATAAAAAAAACTCTTTTTTATATTTTTTTTAAAAGAATTCTTAGAGAAAGAGAGTAGTTTTATTATTTTTTAAAATTAATTTGATTAAAAATCTCATTTATAATATTTTTATCATAGTTTTTGTAATTTTATGGGGTTTTATGGATAAAACAAAAGCTGGATATATTGAAGGGGTTGTATCAATTATTATTAATACAGCACTTTTTGTATTAAAAATGTGGGCAGGAGTTGTAACAAACTCATTGGCATTAACAGCTGATGCTTGGCATACACTTTCAGACTCTCTTAGTTCGATTATTGTTATTATTGCAACAAAACTATCTTCAAAAAAACCAGATAAAGAGCATCCTTTTGGTCATGGAAGATGGGAGCAGATATCTGCAATATTTATTGGAGTTTTTCTTGCGATAATTGCTTATGATTTTTTAAAAGACTCTATTATTAATTTCAACAACAAAAAATCTGCAAACTTTGGGCTATTAGCTATTATTGTAACAATTGTATCAATTATAGTAAAAGAGGGATTAGCACAATATGCTTTTTATATTGGGAAAAAAACAGACAATGTTGCAGTAAAAGCTGATGGATGGCATCATAGAACAGATGCTTTTTCATCGATTGTTGTTTTAGTTGGAATAGTTTTTGGTAAATATTTTTGGTGGATTGACTCTATTTTAGGTGCTATCATATCTATTTTACTATTTTATGCAGCCTTTGAGATTATAAAAGAGTCTATAGGGAAAATATTAGGAGAGGAACCAAGTGAACAATTAATATTAAAAATAGAGGATGAGATAAAAACATTATATTTTAAAGATATACAACCACATCACTATCATATTCATAACTATATATCTCATCAAGAGTTAACTTT
>JAFGXH010000202.1 GCA_016936735.1 bacterium | reverse complement strand
TATAATTTAGCTCTATTTTGTATCTGAATCTGTTTTAGATTCAGATGTTGTTTTAGAGCTAGAATTACCAAACTTACTCAAAAGTCCCTCTAACCCACTTGCTTTATCAAGATTTGAGAAATCTATCATGTGAGTTGTTAAAATAAAAGAGGATATATCTTCAGATTCATCCTCCCATAAAACCTCAACCTCAACCTCTCTAATAGATGACTCAAAAAGGTCAAAAATTGTCTGAATAATTGGTGATATCATTGATATAAATGTAGATGCTTGAGTATTTTGAGTTGTTAATCCATCTGCACTCTCTTCAGATTCTCCACCCATTAAAAGTTTTGTCATAGTAGCAATATCATCTGGAATTTCAACTTTTTTTATTCGTTCAATCCATGTATATTTTTCAAAAGCCTCACCTTCAAACTCCCCTTTATCCTCAAAATCATCCTCTGGATAACCATCTTTTTCTAGTTTTCTCTCAATTTCAAAAATTCTCTCTTCAGCAAGATAAGCTGCTGTTATAATATCTTTTGATTCATATGTTAAAACAGCCCCTTCTCCCATACTACTAATCATTGAGGAGACAGCAATGGCAAAAATCATCATGGCAACAACAACCTCTAATATTGTGAAACCCTTTTTATTAACTATTTTTACCATAATAAACCTCTAAATCAATCATCCTCATGGTTTTCTAGTTCAGATAAATCAAAAACTCCTAATATCATATCAATATCTCCAGAGTATGGAGAGATTTTAACACTTATAACACTATCCTCATCCTCCTCTTCACCCTCTTGAAAAACAAAAATACTCTCCTGAATTTTTCCATTTGGAAAAATAATAATCTCTGCTTTTCCAGATGATATATAATCCCCATAAAAATCTGTATATACAGATTTTATTTTAATATTTTCTGGAAGTTTAACCTCAAAATTTAAAGTCTCATCAGCAGTAATTGATTCAAAATTTCCCTGTTTAAATCGTTTAACAGTTGATATTGATTGCTCCTCAAAAAGAGATAGTTTTTCAGCCTCTTTTTTCTCTGCCTCTATAATAGCCTCCTCTCTTTTTTTAAATCTTTCGCTTGCTGTATCAAATAGTAAAAATCTCTCTGTTGATGCTTTTGATGAGTATTTATTCTCTTCAAAATCAAACTCAATTTTTATATAACTATTTGTTAATGCAGCATGATCAAAAAGATATCTAACATTAGAGGCGAAATCACGAGATACAGTTCCAACATCCCTATCCATTAAAGAGTTTAAACCCAATATTGAAGAGACTGCCAATATTGATATAATAGCAATAACAACAATAAGCTCTATTAGTGTAAACCCTTTTTGTCTCATATAATTCTCTTAAAAAAAATAATATAGGGGAATTTTAAATACCCCTATATTATTTAAAAACCTACTGTTCCTGTTTTGCTGATGAAACTTTTTTGTTTGATATATCATCTGCATTTCCCTCTTGACCATCAGGACCTTTTGAGAAAAGTTTAAAAGATGAACCCTCTAATTTATAAACATACTCATTATCCCATGGATCCATTAAACCACTCTCATCTTCAATATATTTAGGAACAAGCTCTTTAAGTGATTGGGGAAATTTAGCTGTTTTTAAACGATATCTTTTAACAGCAGTCTCAATTGATGATATCTCTGAAACTGCCTTTGATTCTCTGGCATCATCAACACTATCAAAAACATTAAGTGCAACAAATGTACCCAAAATTCCAATAATAACAACAACAACCATAATTTCAACAAGTGTCATACCTTTACTCATGAAATCTCCTCCTTGAAAAAATTAACTGATAAACAGATTTAAATATTAAAATAGACATCCCTATTGCTATAAATATATCTGCAATATTAATTACCAAACTAGATAGTTTTATATAATCAACAACATATCCTTTAAGAACTCTATCTATTGCATTTGAAAACATTCCAGAAAGAATAAGTGATACAATCCAAAATCTATCATTTTCATCTATTTTTAAATGCTCAATTAACACTAAAAACAGCCATACTAAAGCAATAGTTACAGTAAAGTATAAAATCTGTGTATTAATCTCTGATAAATCAAATTTTGATAAAAAAGGAATCTCACTATTTTTAATAAAACGCTCCTCAATGCTCATATATGCTTTAACCATTTGATCTAAAGCGATAAATAGAATCATTGCAGATATATAGTAAAAATATTTAGAGATTCTTAAAGCCATCATCTACCCTTTGCTAATTGATTCATCTTCATAATAGGCATCATAATAGCCAAAACAACAAGTAATATCACACCACCTAAAAATATAATTATAAATGGCTCTAAAAGAGATGTTAATGATGATAATTTATTTTCAACTTGAGACTCATAAGTTGTTGCAACATTCTCTAACATATGCTCAAGTTGTCCACTTCGTTCACCAATAGCAATCATGTGAGTAACAATTGGAGGAAAAAGATTGCTTTTTTTAAGTGGTTTTGCAATAGATTCTCCCTCTCTAATAGAGTTACTTGCCTCCTCTATAGCCTCTTTTAATATGTGGTTATCAACAACATTTTTAACTATCTGAAAAGATGTTAAAAGTGGAACCCCATTTTTTAAAAGTGTTGCAAGAGTTTTAGAAAATCTTGCTATTGCAACCATTTGAATAATAGGGCCAAATATAGGCATATTTAGTTTAAAATTATCAAATTTTTTTCTCCCTTTTGGGGTGTTAATATACCTTCTAAAAATATATATAGATAAAAATATTATAGCCAAAACAATATACCAATATGAACTCATAAATTTAGATATTGATATAAGTGCACTTGTTAATGGTGGAAGAGCAACTTTCATTTTAAGAAATAGTTTAGATATTTTAGGAATAACCACAATAAAAAGAACAGATATAACTAAAAATGAGAATACAACCATAACAATTGGATATGTTAATGCAGAAGATACTTTTTTTCTTAATTTTGACTGATTCTCTGTAAACTCTGAAAGTCTATCTAATACTAAATCTAAAGTTCCACTACTTTGGCCAGCCTGAATCATACTTACATATAGATTATTAAATATTTTTGGGTGTTTTTTTAGTGCATCTGCAAATGAGATTCCCTCATTAACATCCTGTTTTACTTGAGACAACACCCTTTTTAAAACCTCACTCTCTGTCTGTTCTATTATGGCTGTAAGAGACTCAACAAGTGATATTCCAGATTTTGATAAAACAGCAAGCTGTTTTGTTGTTATAGCTAGTTCATCAATTGTGATTTTTTTCTCAAAAAACGATTTTTTTGCTCCACCCTTTGTTTTTGCAGAGGATATCTCTTTTATTGATGTTATAAATATTCCCTCATTTTGAAGGCTGTTTTTTAATTGACCCTCTGAATCAAAGTCTTTTAATCCCTTTACCTCACGCCCTTTTGAGTCATATCCTTTATATTCAAAAACTGCCATTCAATCCACCTGTAAAAAACTTTTATTAATTATATCTCATCCTGTGTAACTCTTAAAACCTCATCAATTGAGGTTATGCCCTTTAAAACTTTAATAGCACCATCCTCTCTTAATGTTTTCATTCCATATTTTCTAGCTACCTTTTTAATCTCAGAGGCATCTCTATTTTTTGCTATCATGGTTATAAGCTCATCATTCATTAACATTAGTTCAAAAATACCACTTCGTCCAGCATAACCAGTACCAAGACAATCTGAACACCCATTAGCTTTATAAAATTTATGCTTTCTAGCATCAGATTCAGATATACCAATTTTATCCAAATCGATTGCTCTTGGAGTATACTCTATTTTACATTTAGGGCATAAAACTCTTACAAGTCTTTGTGCCAATATCCCTAAAACTGTTGATGCAACCAAATATGGCTCAACCCCCATATCAACCAATCTTGTAGGTGATGATGCTGTATCATTTGTATGCAAAGTTGATAAAACAAGGTGACCAGTCATAGATGCCTGCATTGCTATTTCAGCAGTCTCTTTATCACGAATCTCCCCAATCATTACAATATCGGGGTCCTGACGAAGAATTGAACGAAGTCCTGCAGCAAAAGTCATATCTATTTTTGAATTAACCTGAACTTGAGATATTCCCTTAATTTGATACTCCACAGGATCTTCAACTGTAATAATATTTTTTTCAGAGGAGTTTATCTCTGATAAAGCTGAATAAAGTGTTGTTGATTTACCAGAACCTGTTGGTCCTGTAACAAGAACAATTCCATGAGGTTGATGAATTAGATTTCTGATTGCATCAAGATTCTCTTTTGTAAAACCATTTTTCTCAAGACTCAAATTAACCTGTTTTTGGTCTAATAAACGCATAACAATACGTTCTCCAAACCAAGTAGGAAGTGTTGAAAGTCTTATATCAATATCTCGACCTGCCAATTTTATTTTAATTCTACCATCTTGAGGTAATCTTTTTTCTGCAATATTCAATCCACCCATAATTTTTATTCTTGATGATATAGATGCATGAACATTTTTAGCCTGTTTCATAACCTCAGATAAAACTCCATCTATTCTAAATCTTATTGCAACATCTTTTTCATATGGTTCAATATGGATATCTGATGCTCTCTCTTTTACTGCCCTATGAAGTAATCTATTAACAAATCTAATAACAGGAGCCTCATCATCTGATGCCTCTAAAAGATCTTTCTCTAAAGCCTCTAACTCATCAGACTCATCATCCTCTTTATTAATCTCTTCTAGTTTATTTGCACCACCAATTGTTGATAAATGGTCATATGATTGATTTATTGCCTCAAGAAGATTTTTGGCTGGAACAAGAACTGGAATACAAAGCATTTTAAATATAACTGACAGATTATCTAAAGCGGTTGAATAGTCAACTTCAGAAACAGCAACTAAAACACTATTTTTTCTTATCTCATATGGAAGTGCTGCATTGTTTTTAAGATATGAGATGGGAAGATTTTGCAAAAATGGGTAGATTGCTTCAGAAACAGCTATATTTTCTGCAAGAGGTAGATTTGATTGTTCAGATAATCCTTCATAAAGTTTTTTTTCACTAATTTTTTTAGAGGTTATTAAAATCTCTCCAATACGAACAGTCTGTTTTTTTTCACTCTGTGTAAGGAGAGCCTCCTCCAACTCTTTTTCTGTAATCCAGCCATTATCTATGAGAATTTCACCTATTTTTTTTCTCATTGTAATTCCTCATTACTTACACTTCCATTACCTTCTGTTGAGTTATCAGAGTTATCTGTTGAGTCATTTTGACTATTTTCAGAGTTATAAGAGTCTCTTTCACCAACATTCTCATTAATCTCATCTTGATTATAGTAATTTTTTTCACCCTCTATTTTTTCATCATGTTGAGCTCTAAAATCAACATCATATCTGATATCTCTTTTTTTCTCAAAAGAGGCATCCATCTCTTTTTGAGAATCAAATCTATCAACCTCTTTATTAATTTCAGAAAAAAGACCACGTTTTTTGTCATAATCAATAAATATATCAAAACCTTTGTTTAATCTCTCTTTTAATCTTTCAAACTCTTTATGCTCCTCCATTTTCTTTTTCCAAATTTTATCCATATCTTGTGGAGTTGTAACTATATATGGTGTTAAAAAAACCATCAAATTTGATTTAGATGTTCTTTTATTTTGATATCTGAAAAGATGACCTAAAACAGGAATATCACCTAAAAGAGGAACTTTATTAACAGTTTCAGATATGTTATCTTTGATTAAACCACCAATAACAATTGTTTGTTGATCAGGAACAACAACTGTTGTTTTAACAGAGCGTTTTGATGTTGTAGGTCCTTTTATTTCATCAACAGACTTAACCTCTGTTATCTCCTGTTTAACATCAAGTTTTACCTGATTATCCCCAGATATTTGAGGAGTTATTGTTAATTTTATTGCAACATCTTGGCGTTGGATAGATACAACAGGATAGTAGGATGATGAGGTAGAACCACCAATTGAGCTTGATATTCCAGATGGAAATGGAACATTCTCTCCAACAATAAACTCAGCCTCCTCATTATCCATTGTTAAAACATGTGGAGATGAGAGAACATTTGTATTGCTATTTGTTTGAAGTGCTTTTAATATTAGACCAAAAGATGGAATTGACAAATCATCTGTAATACTGATTTCTGGACCACCAGAGATACCAAATGCAAATCCTGTTAATGCTGCTGGATTAACACTTATTGCGGATAAACTTGTTGACCAATTGGTTCCACCATAGGCAGGAATATTTTCACCTTTAACAGTTGCTAAACTCTCAACACCACCATCTGCAGAAACGCCTAATGTAAAATCTTTATCGATTGAAAGCTCCATAATAACAGCCTCAACATAGACTTGGCGTCTTTTTAAATCAAGCATCTCAATAACTCTTCTTAAAGCATTATAATCACGTTTTGAAGCTGTTATAACAAGAGTATTTGTTGATTTATCTGCTGTAACTTTAACCTCTCCCTGAAACATTAATCCAGATGCTGTTTTTGCCTGTTGATTAGTATTATTTCTACTTCCTCTTCTATTTGTAGAGCTACTACTACTTCCAGTTGCTAAAGCATTGATTGTTGTTGCAATCTCCTCTGCTTTTGCATTTTGAAGATAGTATACATGAATGGAGGAATCATCTGTCATTGGAATATCAAGTTTTTTAACAAGATTAATAAGTTTCTCTTTTGAATCCTCATTTGAGATAACAATAAGTTGATTACTTCTCTCTTCAGGTATTATTTTCTGAATTTGAACTTTTGTTTCATCATCACTCTCCTCATGAGTTGCAGATGCTCCAGATGCTTTCTCAACATTTTTTTGATTGAGATTTTTATTCTCCATTGCATTATAAACTCTTTTGTTATTGTTTGTATTATTATTATTTTTCTTTAAATCAAAAATCTCTTCAAGAATTGTTGCAATCTCTTTTGCATCTGAGTAGTAGATTGGAATCATCCAAATTGTTCCCTCATAATTTGATGGAACATCAATTTTTTTAATAATCTCAAATGCTGTGTTAACATTATATCCAGTGTCTGTATATATTAATAGAGAGCTTGGTTCATAACTTACAACACTACCATTTCTACTTCTTATTTTATTGATAAATATCTCAATATCTCTCACTTGAGCATATTTCAAATTGTATATTTTTGTTACAAAATAGTCTACGTTTGGTACTTTTTGATTTTGATAGTATATAAAATTTGGTTTATTAGCATCCTGAACAGGAACTATTTGAAAAAAACCACCACTTCTAATAACAGAGTAGTTATTCATATTTAATATCGTAAAAAAAGCGTTTAAAGCATCTAATGCTTTAATTTTTTTGGGAGACATAATTGTAACTTTTTTCCCTTTAAGATTTTGAGGTAAAATAAAGTTAGTTCCTGTTATATCTGATATATATTTAACAACATGCTCTAGCTCACTTTCATAAAAATCTAAGTGTATCATTGCTTTAGAGTCAATTTTCTCAAGATGTGTCAGAATTGGAATATTTATAACATCACCATCATTTGTTTTTGTTGTTATTGTATTTGATGTGTTAAAATTTATTTTTGTTGAGTTTGTTTGAATTGAATTTTCATTATCATTTGATTTTGAACTATTCATTGTTCGAGATTGAGAGGCCATTTTCTCATTCTGTTTTTTACGTTGTTCCTCTTTATACATCTCAATCTCTTTCTGTTTAGCCTCATCAAACTCCTCTTTTGATTTTGGATTCTCAACATTTAAGACTTTTCTACCTCTGATATCGGTTCTCACAGGTTTAATTTTTGTATCTGATGTTATCTCTTTTGCTTTAAAAGCATCTACAAGCTCTGCTCTTTGAGCAAATATAGAGAGTGTTAAAAGAAAAAAAACTGCAATTAAGTAGATTTTACCCATATTTATAACTCCTTTTTTTTATTTGATTGAATAATCCATACTTTGTGGTTTTCCACCTCTTATCAAATCAACTTTTAGACTTGATGTTCCATCAATAAGCCTTGAGTATATCTCAAGAGCTTTATCTGGTGAATTTATTGGCATACCATTTATAGATGTAATCACATCTCCATTTTTTAGACCTATTTTTTCAAAAAGTGTATTTCGTTTTATTGCAAAAACTTTAAAACCAATTGATTGTTCTGGATTATCCTTATCAAAAGATGGAATAATACGTGCATCTCTTGAGAGAGTATTCAGATTTTTTAACTCTCTTGAGAGATCATCTGAACTAACCTCATAACTATTTGGACCTGTTTGCTGAACCTCAATTCTAGAGCCACTACCACCACTATTTTGGGGAACATTATTTGAGACTACTTGGACTGTTGATGATTTATTCTCTTTTGGTCTATTTGCATATAAACACTCCTTCACCCCATTTCTATCAAGAATTACAAGACTTCTATATATGTCATAAACAAAAACACCATCCTCAATAAACTCATCACCGATTTTATAATACTTTATATCTTTTGTTGCATTATCGATAACTCCAAAATATGAAAAGTGATGAGGCTCCGCTGGCATTGTAGCCTTTATCTCAGTATTAATTTGACTTTCAATACAATCACTTCCCTCATCATGAATATCACCATCACCAAAAGAACCTATCTGTTCAACTTTTATTACTTCCTCTTTTTTCACAAATGAGTATGCAGAGTTAAATATGTTTTTCTCTACTATTTTAGAGGAGGTTTTTCTAGTTTGCCCTTTACTTTTCTGAACAATTTTAGGAATAACTGGATCTTTTATCTCCACTTTTGATGGTTTTATTAATTTATTTGCAACTATCTGATTAACTATTTTTCCACTAAGAATAGCACTAATTATTAGAGTAAAAACTATTGCAAATGGATACCATTTTTTCCCAAATTCCATAATAAACATCCCTCACAAACCAATAATTTACTAGCATTTTTTTTTCCTAAAATCAAATCATTACTATTTTTTATTTTAAAAATCTTATAATCTATTAACTACCCTTTTTTGAAGAGAAAAATAGATATTTCATACTTTTTTTATTTTAAAGATAGAGTTCTAAAAAGATTTTTTTAATAATTTATTAAATATAAAATGACATTTTGGCATTTTTAATAATTTATATTATATTTTATGACATTTTGGCATAAAATATAATATTTAAGAATATATTTTTAGTAAAATTTATATTAAATTTTTGTGTTTACAAAAATTTTGTGATATTATAACACTCTTGTTTTTTTGTTTATAGTGTTTGGAGGGCATTTTGAGAAGAAAAGAGGAGTTTTCACTACTTTTTCTTTTAGATATCCTTACAGAGAAAAAAATCTTTCAAGATGAAAGAGTAAGACAATCTCTCCTTTTTTCAGAAAGTAAAATATCAAGCAGAATTTTAGCCTCAATGTTTCCAACAGCAGAGGAGAGACGATTTGCAAAATATACACCATCTCCAGTTGAGATATTTCTGTGGTTTACTAAAACAGCCCCAGAGATACAGATAACAGAGGATGAAATAATGCAAATTGTAGCAGAAAAAACATCTCTGCCATATATAAAACTAGATCCTCTACGAATTGATACAAATATTGCAATAAGATATACAAGCAGAAATTTTGCAAGAATAAATGTGATTTGTCCCCTTTATGAAAAAGAGGGAGCTATACATATAGCAACAGATAATCCATTCAATGAGGCAATGTTTGAGGATCTTAAATTAACAACAAAACTTGATGTAAAAGTTCATGTTGCCTCAAAAAGTGATATTTTAAAAATTGTTAATGAGATTTTTGGATTTAATGTATCTGTAAAAAAGGCTGAACAGGACTACACAGATGTTACAACTCAAAAGCTATCAAATCTTGAGAGTCTATTTACACTTAAATCAATTCAAGAGATAGATGCAAATGATAAACATATTGTTAATGCAGTTGACTACCTATTAACATATGCAACAAATCAAAAGGCATCAGATATTCATATAGAACCTAAAAGAGATTTAACAAAAATTCGCCTCAGAATTGATGGAGTTCTTCACACTATTCAATCTATTCCTGCAACTCTTCATCCAGCTTTTGTGAGTCGTCTTAAAGGGATGGCAAGAATGGACATCTCTGAAAAAAGAAAACCTCAAGATGGCCGAATTAAAATTCAAAAAGATGATAAAGAGATAGAGCTTCGTATCTCTACTCTTCCTGTAGCCTTTGGTGAAAAAATTGTTATAAGAATATTTGATCCAGAACTACTTTTTCAGGAGCTTGAATCTCTTGGATTTTTTAAAGATGATTATAGTCTATATAAATCTTTTATTAATAGACCAAATGGCCTAATTTTAATAACAGGTCCAACTGGATCAGGAAAAACAACAACACTCTACTCCTCTCTAAAAACAAGAGTTGATGAATCTGTTAATATTGTTACTATTGAGGACCCAATTGAGATGATTTATGAGCATTTTAATCAGGTTGCTGTTAATCCCAAAATAGATTTAACATTTGCAAATGCTTTGAGAACTATTCTTCGTCAGGATCCAGATATTATAATGGTCGGAGAGATTCGTGATAAAGAGACTGCTCAAAATGCAATTCAAGCAGCATTAACAGGCCATTTAGTTTTTGCATCTCTTCACACAAATGACTCTTTAACAAGTATTGATAGATTAATTGATCTAGGAATTGATCCTTTTATGATTGCAACTACCCTTATTGGTGCAATTGCTCAAAGACTTGTTAGAAAAATATGTTCAGAGTGTAAAATAGATACATCAATAACAAAAGAGGAGGCTGCTGTTTTAGGATTAAAACTTCCTCCAGAAAGAGATAGTTTAAAAACCTTCAAAGGAAATGGTTGTCCTATTTGTAGAGGCACAGGATTTGTTGGTAGAAGTGCTGTTTATGAGCTTTTTGAGATAACACCAAAAATAAAACAACTAATAATATCTGGAGATTTAAGTGAAATAGCAAAAAATGCAAAAATGGATGGAATGAAAACATTAAGAGAACAGGCTGTTAGAAAACTTGCTCAGGGAATAACCTCTTATGAAGAGATTCTACGAGTAATATTTTAAATTTAATAGATATTTGTTTAGTTTTTTTAATTTATAACAGAAATATTAGTTTTATTAAAGAAAGGATTCTCTTGAAAAAACAGATAAAAGAGATTTTAAAATATCATCTTGAGCATACAACAGTTCTAAATTTAAAAACATCAGATTCTCTATATCTACACCAAATTATATATGAAAATCTTAAAGATAGATCGAGTAATAGAGTTTTTGATATTTTTTTTCAAAATATACGGGAGGTTTTTTTTACTGAAATAAAGGGATTATCTGAAAAAACAGTTATTTTTAAAGAGTTCAATGAAAACTATGAAAAAAGTTTTAAAGAGTATATTCTAGATTTTAATGATTCTAAAAATGCTATTATTATTGAGATTGGTCAAAAAATAGATGTTAATTATTTAGAAAATATATATCACAAATTAAAAAACAAAAATATTAAAAATATAATAATATCAAATCAAAACTATGACTCTATTTACATCAAAAATATTGATATACTGCAACCTGAGCAATCTGAAATTGAAGAGATAGTCTCCAATTTTTTTAGAATAAGAGGAGTTCAGGTTTCAATTGATTTTATAAAACAGACATCAAGTTATCTAACAGGCCTTCCAATAACATCAATACAAAATACACTTGAGTATGCACTTTTTCAAAAAAAGGAGAATAAAATAGATTTTTTTAAAACTCTTTTGAAAGAGAAAAAATCATTTTTTAAACTCAATGTATCAATGGATTTTATTGAAGAGGATGAAAATATAACCGATTTAGGTGGTCAAAATAGTTTAAAACAGTGGTTAAAAGAGAGACAAAAAGCGTTTAGCCCAAAAGCCAGAGAGCTTGGAATTCCTTATCCTAAAGGGGTTTTACTTGTTGGTATTCAGGGATGTGGAAAGTCATTAACAGCAAAAGCTGTTGCTGGATTATGGAAATTACCATTATTAAAAATGGATTTTTCTCTGCTTTTTACATCAAATAAAACTGCCGAGGAGACATTCAAAGAGAATTTAAAAATTGCAGAGACACTATCTCCTATTATATTGTGGCTTGATGAGATAGATAAACTATTTTCAGCTTCATCATCTGGAGCAGTTGAACTTAAAAGAATATTTGCAACTTTTTTAACATGGCTTCAGGAGAAAAAAGAGCTTGTATTTGTTATTGCAACTGCTAATAAAATAGATGATATTCCTCCTGAGCTTCTAAGAAAGGGACGTTTTGATGAGATATTTTTTCTTGATTTACCATCAAAAAAAGAGAGAATTGATATATTTAAAATTCACATGAATAAAAGAGATATCAATTTAAATGAGAGTGATATTGAGAATTTTGCAAATAAAACAGAGTTTTTTTCTGGTGCTGAGATAGAACAGATTGTAATATCTGCAATTTATAGAGCTTTTGATTCATCAAGAGCAATTACAGAGAAAGATTTTTTATACTCAATAGAACAGACAATCCCCTTTTATAAAACATATGAAGAGGAGATTAAAAAACTAAAAGATTGGGCAACTCATAAGGCAAGAAAAGCATCAGATAATCAGGAGTTATATGAGCTGTTTAATTAAAATAGATGGGTTTTTAAAAAAGAGCCTATAATTATTCTTGAATTATAGCTTTAGTTATTATAAATTATATTTTGGTTTGTGTATTTTTGTGGTTTAAGAGGTTTTTGTGATTGATATTAATTGTAATAATTGCCAATCTAAATATAAGATAGATGAAGGCAAACTTGGAGACAAAGAGAGAGTAAAAATAAGATGTAAAAAATGTGGTTCAATTATAGAGGTTGATAATCCTAAATTTCAGAAATCAAAAAATGTTTTTTCATCAATCAATAATCTTCATTCAGACGAAACTGTATCAGGAATAAATAAAATTAAAAGTCCCTTTGAGAATAAAAGTGATGATATGTTTGAAGACTCTTTTGCTCCTAAGCCAAGTGCTGATGAGTTTAATTTTGAGGATGGTCAGGCTACACTAGTTCTTGATACACAAAGAATAAAGGAGAATACAAATATTAATAATAAAAGTTTTGTTCAGCAACCACCACAAAATACAACACCACCACAAAAAAATAATCAGCAACAACAAAATGCTCCACAACAGATTAGATTTGATGATTATACATCTCAAATAAATATAAAACAGATGAAAGAGATAAATCCAGAGTCTGTTTCTGGAACATTTAATAATAATAATCCAAACTCACTTGAGCTTAACTCTTCTGCAAAAAAAACTGGAGGCGTTAATCAAGTTAATCCAAGAATTGATAGGTCTACAGAGAAAAAATTTGATAATATTGCAGATCAATATAAATCAAAAAACGACTCCTCTTCAGGAGGTGGAGTTGTTAAATTTCTGATGTTTCTTATTTTTTTACTAAGTGTTTTTATTGTGTTTGTGATGTTTAGAAATGGTTGGAAATTAAAATTAGATAATATTCCACAAATGGTAAAAATAGCATTTTTTGGAGAAATAACAGAGCAAAAAGAGAATATAAAAAAAGAGATTCCTCTATCCCAACAGTTTATTATTGATAAAACAAAAGTTGAAACAAAATTAATAACAGTTAAAAAGAAAGAGTTTGCCTTTGTGATAAAAGGGATTATAAAAAATGCAACAACAGACCCTAAAAACCTTGTTACAATAAGAGGAAAAGTTTTTGATATTGAAAATAAAGAGTTATTTAATAAAAGAGTTTATGCTGGTAATATTTTTGATGACAATCAGATTAAAAAATCAAAAACAGAACAGGCTTTAGATGATTTATATTCTCAATCTGGTCAAAATGGAATGAATTGGGGAATATTGCCATCACAAGAGATTCCATATATGTTAATATTCTTCACTGAAGAGAAACCTGATTTAAAATCAATAAGAATCGAGCTTAATATAGAGTCTGCACAGTAATTACAAAATTTTTGAATTCATCTCTATAAAAAATATCTTATATAAAATAATAAAATAGAGCTTCTGAATCGTCGGGACATAAAATATTTTTTATTCTCCAATAACCCTCACCCCCTAGCCCCCTCTTACTCGCACCCTAAAAATGCTTTAGCATTTTTAAGGAACCCGCTTCTACGTGGCG
>JAFGXH010000201.1 GCA_016936735.1 bacterium | reverse complement strand
TATTCTCTTCTGCACTCCTTTTTGGTGCGAATGAGATTCAAAATGCTCAAAAAATTTTACCATTAAATTCAGGTGAAACAGTTATTCAGGCTGGTTCTCAGGTTGATTCAAAAGACAAACAGAAAAAAGTTTTTGCTCTTACAACTAATAGAATTTTTTATGGAGCTCAAAAAAGGGGTAATTTTGATAAAAAATGGGAATTTGATAAAAAAGCTAGTTGGAGCTATTTTACAAATGATGCAGGATTAACTGATATCGATTATGATGGAGTTGCAGAGCTCTACTTTGGAATTCTTGAAACAAGAACTAATGATAAGATTTTAATGGTGTATAATCCTGTTGCAAATACTATCTATCAGGCAGCTGTCAAAAAAGATGGTTCAACTGTTTTTGGTTCTAATATAAAAAAAGGTTCCGCTATTTATAACTGGATGGAACAAAAAGTTAAAACAATTGGAACAACTACTGCAACTGTTGTAGAGGAAAAAGAGGATTCAGAAGAGGCAATGATTAATAACTCTGAAACAGTTTTTCTTTGTGATGCTTGGACAAATGGTTTAGGTGATAACTCAACAAAAAGAAAGGGTGGAAACTTTTGTGGAATAGCAGTAGATCAACTTCAAGATGCTGAACTTATTTTTCAAAAAGCTAGTGGAACAGTTAATTATATTGCAATTTTTGAACGTTTTGCAAATGGAAAATGGAATAAAATCTATCAAGGTCCAATGAAAAATATGTTGGCCTCAAGTTTGATTAAAAATAAAAAAGCAACTCATTTAAACATTGTTGTAAATGGTCAAGAGGAGCTTTATGATGGTGTTAAAGGAAAAATTCGTGTTTATAAAAAAACAGTTGCAAAAGTTAGAACTCTTCCAACAGAAAGTGAAGCAAAAGAGATTGCTGAAAAATATGCTGGTTTAAAAAGAGGTGAATCAATTTTTAAAGTTTTCTCATATGAAGAGAAAGGGGTATATAAAATTGCTGTAATAACAAATCTTTTTGCATACTCTCTTGAGGAGTTTGGTGAGCTTTATAAAGTTGCATTCAAATCTCAACCATTAAAAAAAGTAACAATGTTAGATCAATATAATGGCGTTGAGGATTCTGATAGTGATCAAGTAAAAGATCTTTTCTATACAACAGTAGATCAAAAAACACAAAGTAAAATTCTGAATTTAATCTCTTTAAGTAGAAAAAGTATATATTCTGGACTTGTTAATCCAACTGTTGCTGGTTTTGAAAATGAGGCTACATTTACTTTTACTCCAAATACACCAAAAAATATTCAAACTTGGATGGAAAATAAATTTTATCAATTTGGTTTTGCTGTAAAACAGGCTGAAATATCAACAACAGATCCAGCTGTTGCAATTGATTTATGGTTCAAAACTAATAGAAATATTAAACTTGAAGAGAAAGAGAAACAGTTATCAATTCAAAAATACAATGGAAACATTGATTTTATGAGTTATAAAAGAGGATATCATGGTTTGGTAAAAACTCTTAAAGTTGGTTCTGTTGAGTATCGTTCATATTATAGAGGTGTTTTTGCTGCTTATGATACAAGAACAAATGAGTCCTATATTATTGCTGCCTCTAAAAATTTAGTAAACTTTGGAACAGAGCTTTTTGCAACAGGAGATTATGTTTTTGTTGGAATGCAAAATATTGGAATACTCCGTTTCAACCATAGATTAAACACTATCACTCATATTATGCCAAAAGAGTTAAAAGGTGAGGATATTTGGGACATCAAAAAACAGGGAAATAACTATCTTGTTAAAACAGACACAAAAACAGTCACTCTTCCTGCATCAATTTTTGAGAAATAGTTCAATCAATTTTTTTTATCTTCAATATTTTTCCTAATATTATTGCAATAATAGCTACAAAAGCACTAAATAGAGCACCCATTTTTGCAGCACCTGTTAAATTCGGAGATGAAAATGCCTGTCCCGCAACAAATAAAGCAACTGTTAAACCCAATCCAGCAACAACTCCTGTAAGAAAAACTGTTTTTTGATTCATACCATCTGGAAGTGGTGCTCCCAATAGTTTTGCAATATTTGAGAAAATATATATTCCTAAAGTTTTACCAATTATTAGAGATAGTAGAATAATCCAACTAAGTGAATTTATCTCTGAAAAAGGAACTCCTGCATTTGCAAGGCCAAAAGCAAAAAGACCAAAATCAACAAAAACTCTCCATTGACACTCAAATTTGGTTATTGTTGATGGTTCAGAAAGTGAAACCTCCATTAAATGCTGTGGATGCTCTTTATCATGTTTTGCAGCAGGCATAAAAGGAACAATAAAAACAAGAGCTAATGCTGGATGCACTCCTGCCTTAAACAGACCAATCCAACTTAACCCCCCCCCAATTAAAAGATAAAACCAATAGCTTTTTAATCCAGCCTTTCTAATGACAAAAGCAGATATCATTCCACCTAAAGTAAAAAGTAGAAATATTGGTTGAATTGGATGCTCTGGACTTGGATAGAAAACCGCAATAATCCCCAAACCAATAGCATCATCTGCAATTGCAAGAAGAAGTAAAAATGATACAGCAGGATGCTTTGCTCCAAAAACAACTCTTGCAACTAACCAAGCAAGAGCAATATCTGTTGCGGTTGTTATCCCCCACCCTTTGATATAATTAGGAGAACCCATTACTAAATTTAAAAGAAAAAATGTTGCAATTGGTCCAAAAACACCACCTAGTGTTGCCATTAATGGATTTATTGCCTTTTTCAGGGGATTTAAATCACCTCCAGGGAGTAGTGATTGTGTTATCTCAACTGCTGCAATTCCAAAAAAGAATAACATAAAAATATCATTAACAAGAAAATGCAGATCTATATTTTTAAAAAATTTAAAATGCAGAATATTATGATATGATTGATAATCTATATTAGCCCATACAAGAGCAGTTGCAACCCCCACTATTAATGGGATTGAAAACTGTTGTAAAAGCTGTATTGTTACAGGTTTCTCTTTTCCACATGATGACATTTATACTC
>JAFGXH010000200.1 GCA_016936735.1 bacterium | reverse complement strand
CCCCTCGCCACGTAGAAGCGGGTTCCTTAAAAATGCTAAAGCATTTTTAGGGTGCGAGTAAGAGGGGGCTAGGGGGTGAGGGATATTATAAAAATTTAATAAAAGAAAAAAGTAGTAAATAGGCTAGGGAATAATGGATATTGAGGAAAAAAATTAAAAAAAAATCTAAAAAAATATTGAAAATATAAAAATAACTTGAATATTTTTATAAAAATATTGTCTAATAGAGTATTGATTTATTAAAATTTCTTGGAGGAGATATGAAAAAAACTATCGATGTTAACAAAACTATCACTTTTATTGAAACTGCAATGAATGAGAGAAAAGATTTTTTTGATGATGATGATTTCTCTTGGCTTGAGAAAACAAAAGAGTTATCAAAACAGTTACTTGAAACAAAACAGCAAAATACATCGATGACAGCAGAGTCATCAGCTCTTCTTGAAGAGCGTGAAAAAATAGCTATTGAGACATACAAAATCGCAAGTGAAATTGCTATGTTTCTAAGAGTAAATAATAAAATGGATCAAAAAAATCTATATTTTAAAAAACTTATACCAAGTGAACTAAAAAGATCTTTTAATAAAAGCTTTGAGTTTTTAAAAAATATAGTCTATGTTATTAATGCTCAAGGTTCAGAGTCTGGAATTATCGATTTCAAAACAAAAGCTACAGAACTATATGATAGTGCTCTTAAATGCTCAAATGAGAAAAATGAGTATAGCTCTTCAAAACTCAATGTAAAAACAGGTATCGACTCACTAAATACTAAATGGGATGAGGCTTTAAGTGTGCTAAAACTTAAAATAAAAATTAAATCTATCATTCATAAATTCGATATGAAATATGTTTATAAAGAGTTTTTTATTACTAAAAAGAAAAGTTCAACATCAACTAAAAAAGAGGAGACTATAAAAGAGTAGAGTATTATGGATTATATGATAATGTGAATCCTGTGAATCTATATCCACTATAGTTTCTCATCTGACCATAAGGGGCAACACCTTGATAGTGTCTGAAAAATAGACCAACTCTTTTATTACTATGTCTCTCTGGATAAAAATACCAACCAAAATATATATTAAAAGACCACTCATAACCCTCTGTTTTATCTATTGTTGTCCATTCACCAGTATCATTATTTTCATAAAATGTTGGATGATTATATCTTAAACGATGTCTAGCCTCAATTGCAAAGATATTTACAATATCTTCACTTGCTAAAAACCATTTAGTCCTTTGAAATTGATAGTTGATATAATACTCAAATCTCTCATTACTATGTGCTATGTCAACTGGGTATTGGATATCTGCCTCTTGATCTATTTTGAACCAACCATAACCCTCATCTGTTAATCTATATACTCCACCAATTCGTAAAGTGTGAAGATTCTCTCTTATATTTTCTGGATCATTTATTGTAAATGCAAACTCTGTGAACTCATAGGATATATTAATTCTTATAATTGGTAAGTCAACATCTGTTCTATATATTGTAATCTCATCACCAATGTGAGTACACTCATGAAACATTGGTAGTAGAGTGAAAGAGATGTTTTTAAACCAACTATAATCAGAGAACCTTTTTATTAATGCAATTTTTGGTGCACCAAATTTGTAATCCTGATTTAACAATGGTGCTGTTTTAGGTTCAAACATGTCTACAAGTATATTTGTACTTACAGGAAGTGTGAGAGCAAAACCCCAAGCTCTATTTTGACCAAAGTCAAAGCTTAGTATTGGTATATCAATACCTAAATTGATTGCCATAACCCACAAGTCATCAGAGTTCTGTCTCATATTATATTCATCGAAATCTCTATCATTTCCAATCTCCATCTTAAACAGAGGTGATGATATCTCAGATATTAATGGTTTTCCAAATTGAGGATCTCTAAAAGCCCATTTAGGTATAACCTCATATCCAAATATTGAAACAGAAATAGATAGAAATGCAATGCAAATCATAAGTGGCTTAATCATAATATCCTCCAGAACTAATAAAAAATATATTTAATAAAAAATATAGTTATCTTTATCTTTCAACTTAGCTACTCCTATTACAGAATAACTTTTATTATTGTTCTATTATATTATTTTAAATAGTGTTGTCAATAATCAATATTATCTATTTCATATTCAGTGTATTGATATATAGAAAGAAAAATCATGATATAGCTTTCTCTCGAAGCTGAATTAGTGTATCAAGAACCATTTTACCAGATTCACCTTGATGAGTATAGGCCTCTGCTTTTGCACTCTCAATCATCTCTTTTAGTTTATTATTAGTGATGTTCTTCTCTACTAACTCTTTAATGTTTGAAAAGCCTGTTTCATCAAGTTTTATTCCAATTCTGTTCAGAACATCAAATTGCCACAACTCATCCTCAATATCTCCTGCATCATAGGGGCGTTTGTCAAATTTGAAACTTGTATATATCACAGGTTTGGATTGTAGAAATAGGTAGTCAAATATGATTCCAGAGAAGTCAGATATTAATATATCTGATTTTGACATTGCTATTATGTTGTTTCTCTCAAAGTCCCACTCAATATTTTTTTTATCTTTTAGACTCTCTTGTAACATAAGTAGAGTATCTTTTTCAGATATTGATGTTTGTGGATGAGGTCTTATTATAATGTTAAATCCAGTTTCAATTAATGGATTTAGTAGTTTTAAACCATACTTTTTAAGTAATCCCTCTTCACCCCAAGATGGAGCAACTAATAGTGTTATATTCTCATTTTTGTTATTGGTTGGTAGTTTATCTAACTCGCTTTTTAACACATCAAGATATGTACATCCAACAACAACCAACTCCTTCTCTTTCACTCCTCTTAAACTCTCTAACTGTTTTATATCCTTTTTCTGAAACTCTCCAGTTAATAAAACAGAGTCGAAATAGTCTAATCCAAATAGACGATATAGTGTTGCATCCCCTGGAGCATGAACAATGTGAGAGTAGTGTTTTACATGTTTAGAGCGTTTTAGTTGATACACATCAAGGCTAGGGGTTGTCATTAAACATAAATCTGCCTCTAACATATTGAGTTTTGTATAGGCAACATTTCCCTTTCCAATAAACTGAGCTTTGATATAGTCAGATTTAAACTGAAAACAGGGATCACTCTCATCAGATGTGTAAAAGTAACACTCGATTTCACGATTATGAAACTCCTCAACAATAGGTTTAAAAACATTCCAATACTGTTTACCCTCCGAATATATAACATACTTTTTAAGAGAACCCTTCATTGCCTCCGCCTCTTTTCTACCTTTGAGTGAGAAGCTTGTTATCTTATTAAAAAATGCTTTAAGAGCAAAGAATCCAACAGATATCACACCAATAACAACAGAGAACAACATGCTGCCAGTCCCTGGATCAATATATGATAGGGCAGATTTTAAACCCCCCTCAAAAAAATGATAAATCATAACTACTCCTAACACTACTTAATTTTCCCTTCCCAGTTTTTCTCATCAAATATATTATCTTTAACTTTGATAATCTCATCCTGATTATATTTGAATTTAAATTTTCCCTGCTCTCTAATTTTCCAAATAGTTGATGTTAACACCTCAAAACCATTAGTTTTATCATGCTTAACTATTGGGTTTTTTGTGAAGGGATTCACTACATCATTTAGGTGAGAGGTGGCAAGATATGGTGTGTCTGCATTCGACATGAACTCATTTGATATTTTAAGCTCGCCTCTACTATTGAAATCTTTCACCAATAGAAGGGGATTATATTTAGAGTAGGATTTTGCTTTTCGTTTTCCACTAAAGAATCTTGTTTTAACAGGTGAACCGTGGTCAGAGACAATTATTATTTTTGTATTATCATAAACACCATTCTCTTTAAGTTTATCTAAAAACTCTCCAACTCTCATTATAGAGGCTGCATTAACAGAGTAGTGCTCTATCTCAGCATATTTTAAAAGCTCCTGATTATAGAGTTTTTCATCCTGACTCTTTTTGTCTAGTGTTGGTCTATATGTTGGTGGAAAAAGTATCGCTGGATAGTGTGGTGTTTCATTAACTATAGCAATATATTGATTCTTATCAGAGTCATAATTGAATAGTTCTGATAGATACTCAAGCTGTGAGTAGCCATGAATAAACTCTTTTCCTAATGCTGTTTTAGAGTTGTAGTTTGCTTTGAACCATCTCCCTTTATCATATAGATCCTCCCTAACAATAACAGGAGCAGTTCTAAATAGTGCAAACTTAATCATATCCTTTTTAGTGTTAAATATCTCTTTTGACTTATAGTATTGTGCCATAAGTTTTCTTGAGTATTTTCCCATAACATTATCTGCCCTGATTCCATACTCTTTAAATATAGAGTTGTCTGGTCTTGAGTTATATCCTGCAAGACTTGCATCTGTAAATGTTGACTCATATCCCTTCTCTTTAAATATAAGTGGCAACACTAATAGTGCCTCATTATGAGACTCAACTAGTGGTTTATTCTCTCTTTTATTAATCTCCATTGGTGTATATTCATATCCACCAAAAAGAGATGCTACTGCAAGAAGTGTGTATCGACCAACAGAGATTGTGTTTGGATACCAAGTGAATCCATCATATCTCTCTTTAACTCCAGACTCAAAGTTTATTATATCACCAAAGTATGATGGAACAGCTTTATCAAGCATTATCACCAATACATTCTGTTTAGTTTTTGATAGAGTATATATCTTATCAAACTGATCACCACTATTTTCTGAACTCTCAACTGTTTTTAGATATTTAGAGTACTCTCCATATATTTTAACTAAGTTAATAACAGAGATTGAGGATAGGGCAAGAACCGCTATCACTAATAGAGACTGAATTAGTTCAATCCCTTTTTTACGAATAAGAAAATATAATCCAACTAAAAGAGCTATAAGTAGAAGAAGGTTTGGTATAGATAGATAATCATTATAAATAAATCTGTTTGATTCAAATATCAATTCAGAGTTTATAACACCATAATCTCCACTAAAGATATATGTATTCACAAGTGCTGAAACTATTATATAGGTTGTAATAAATATAAGATAGCCTCTTGCATTTCCCTTGAATAGTGCATAAAATAGCATTGGAAAAAACATGAAAAAGGCAAAACCCTCAAGTATAACCATTTTAAATAGATCAAAAAGTGACTCTCCAGATGATAGATATGAGAAGTATGCTCCAGCATCTGAAGTTATTAATGATGTTGGTATAACTAAACTTGTGAGAATTGTAAAGGCTAGTGTTGAGAGTAGAAGTAATCTAAACCGTTTTTTAGGGTTCGAGTTGATATTATCTATTACTCTATTAAATATTTTAGATAGAAAACCTAATATTCTTGATATGTTTGGTATTAATATCAATATTGTACCAAATAGAATATGTCTATTAAAAATAATCCCTTTAGTTACATCTAGTTTATGTCCACCTAAAGCATCAATAAAGATAGGGAAGTATAGAAGAAATGAGTATGCAAATAGGAATGCAAAAAGTGAAATCATAACATTTCTAAATGATCTCAATGGATTTGGTTTTAGATATAGAACATTCTTAATCAGAGAGCAGATATTATTAAATGTCCAATATAAAACAAGACCTGATGGAGAGTTATATAGTATGAACAGAAATAGAACTGCCATTCCTGAAAGCTGAACAGACTCTTTCACAGTTAACTTTGAGGAGTATACAAACAGAGAGACTAAGTTTATAACTGTCATCAATATTGGCAATATATTGATAGAGAATCCACCAATAGAGAGTAGGGCATCTGGTCTGCTTAAATCATGAATAATATAGTATGATGTAAACTTTAGTGACTCCAAATTATTAAGAAACTGAAAGGCTGCAATAAAAAATGGAACCTGAATTGCCAATCCAATAACTGACCGAAGAGAGTATATTGGATGATAATGATTTTGTCTATAGTAGGTTTGAGTTATCATATAACGCTCTCTACCTTTAAAGACTGCCTTTATATCCTCCAGTTTCTTTTTCATCTTTTTCTGGATATCTCTCTCCTCATTCTGCCACTTTTCAGCCATATTATAAAGTGGTAAAGTTAGAATGTTGACAAAGATACTTAAAAAGATAATTGTTAAGCCATCAGCTCCAAATATTGCTTTGAAGTTTTGATAAACGAAACTTAAAACACTCTCAATTGGTAATATTATGAGTGTGTATAGAATCTCTCCCATAGATAGTTTCCTTATAGAATATAATCTGCCCCCGAACAGATTTTTAAAATAGTTATCTCTAAATCAATATAACCCCCCAGTTTTATGATTTAGAAAAATATAATAAACAAAATAGAGATAGTAGTTTTTTATTCTCCAATCTCCCTCACCCCCTTACCCCCTCTTACTCGCACCCTAAAAATGCAAAGCATTTTTAAGGAATCCGCTTCTACTTGGCGAGGGGGAACAAGATAAAATCTATTTAATTATTTCTTATAATAATAAATCATAATATCTTCAAGTCCCTCTCCACGTAGTGGGGAGGGATTTAGGGTGGGGGGGGAAAAGAAAATCTTTTATTTTTATCCAATCTCCCTCACCCCCTTACCCCCTCTCCAACTCTTTTACTCGTTTCTTTTTTTATAAAAAAGAAAAGCTCAATGAGTCTGTCGAACGGTAGAGTGGGGGTTCTTAAAAACAGTAACAACAAAACATTTAAAAATAGAAAGCGTAACTCATGTATAAAATCTTTTTTATAGAGTCTCTCTATAACTAAAGAGCTAAAAATCAATTGTCACTGGTTTCTATTAGGATAATCATTATCTAATCAATATTTTGAAAATATCTCTCTAATATTTTTGTGAATCTAGCCATTTCGTGAGGTTGGATGTCACCAATATTTGCAATCCTAAATGTATTTGCATCTGAGAGTTTTCCAGGATAAATTGTGAATGACTCCTCTCTTGAGATGTCATGGAACTCTTCAAAACTATATTTTGTTGATGTAGGTTCAATAATAGCTGTGATAAGTTTAGATTGAACCTCTACAGGAACCAACATTTTTAAACCAAGTTTATCAACAGATTTTACTAATTCACTCCAGCAGTCGCAATATCTTTTATATCTACCTTCGATTGTCTCAATTTTAGTCTCTATAATTGCCTGACGAAGTGAGTAGAGTGCTTGCACAGGTGGAGTAAATCTTGTTTGATATGCCTTTTTAAAGTATGTGTATTGATCCCACAAATTAAGATAAAAATTTCTCATTGGATAATCTTTTGTTTTCTCTAAAGCCTCTTTTCTACAGAAGACAAAAGCAACTCCAGCCATTCCTTGAATATTTTTATTTGATGTAGATGCCATAAAATCAATGCAATCTCTATTCATGTCAATTGGAATCGCAGCAAAAGCACTCACTGCATCAACAATTGTAACAATGTTATGTTCATGGCAAAAACGACCTAACTCTGGAACAGGATTCATTAAGCCTGTTGTTGTTTCATGATAAACAATCGCAAGATGTGAATAGCCACCATCAATAAGTTTTGCTTTAACCTCATCAATGTTAAGTGGTAGGTATCCAGAGCTTTTATAAACATCAAAATTAAGTTTATAAACAGATGCAATTTTAGCAAAACGTTCACCATATGCACCATTGCTTACAATAAGTAGTTTTCCACTATCTGGAACACAGGAGGATATCATAACCTCATCTGCTGCTGTTCCTGAACCTCCAAATAGAACAGTCTCAATAGAGTCTCTTCCACCTGCGAAATCGGAAAGCTCTTTAGAAACCCACTCCATAACAGCACCAAACTCAAGCTCTCGTGGGCATATATCTGCACACACTTGTGAGTATTTAACGCTATCTGTAGTTGTTGCTGGACCTGGATTTAACAACACTTCACGTCTTACAGAGCGAAGTGATTCAGAGGCTTTTATTAATGGGTATACTTTAGATACAGCCATCTCTAAATGATTCTCATCATCAATTTCACGCCAAGCATAGTTATCCACTTTACAAACTGCAATTTTATCTCTATTGTTTGATGATGAACTACTAATATATGACATTGCTGTCTCATACTCCATTTTAGGTTGAGCCTCTAGTTGCTCTTTGGAATGTCTATCCATTCTATCTAATGTATCTTTTGTTAATTTGGTAATACCAACAAGCTCACCATAAATAGAGTCTAGTTCACCCATTTTTTTAGAGTGTTTAACTAAATTACTGTTTTCATCTGTTTGAAGATAAACCTCATCACCAGAATCTGTTTTTCCTGAAGCTAAAATAAGATTTTTTCTTGGGTCATTAATCAATACATTAAGTCCAATTGAGTCGTAAATTAAATCTGATTCTAAAACCAATGCACTCTCCCAAACATGAGGAATACAACATGAGAGTGTTCCCATACTACCTGTGTTTGCATAGTTCTCATTTTTTACTAACTTAATCAGTTTATACTTATCTGCAATAGCATCAAACCATTCACTACAATGACCTGTTCCAATTATAATCTGCTCAACACCAACTGCAAACAGTTTTTTAATTGATTGCTCAATAATAGCAACTCCATCAATCTCTAAAAAACCCTTTGGCATCGCCTTTGTTTTATCTTTTAGTCTTGAACCAAGACCTCCAGCCATAATAATAGCCTGTCTAATCATTAATAGCCTCCAGAAAATATTATCCTATCTATCTCTATAAATAGGATTTAACTTGTCTATTTTTAATGAGTTAAAACTCACTGTT
>JAFGXH010000199.1 GCA_016936735.1 bacterium | reverse complement strand
ATTTTTAATTATTTATTCTTAAAAAAAAATATATCTAAAAAATCTAAAAAAGTTGCAAAAAAATTTTAAAAATGGTAGAGATAACTTATGTACCATTTATTTTCAGGAGTTAAAATGAATATCAATTTCGCACTTGACAAAGCTTATGAAACAAAACCATTAAAAGAGTTAGTTGATGCACCAGTTGCAGCTCTTCAAGGAGTTAGTGAGGGTGATGCAGAGCTTTTAAAAAAGGCCTTTAATGTTAAAACAATTGGAGATCTTGCAAAACTTAAATATGTTAAATGGGCTCAAGCAATTGTTGCTCTTGCAGACACCGAGGAGTAGTATTCTCTTTTAAAATCTAAATTCTAACAATATTAATCAATATATATTAAACAAAATAAAGCAGAGAGACTAAAAAACACAAATATTATACAATTGAAATCCATTAAATTCACTTGATAAATATTAGATTTTCCTGTAGATTTTTATATTTGTTTGAGGTATTCATGAAATTAGTGTTAGCAATGTTAATTCTCTCAATCTCTTTAATGGCATCAGGAGTAGAGGAGAGTGGGGTAGATGTATCAGCATCTTCTGTGAAAAAAATTAAAAATCTTCCAAAAGGAATGCTCCCTAAATGGAAAACAAAAAAGGAGCGTGAACATAAATTAACAACATTTAATCAAGAGTACTCTGTTGCTCCAACAGGCACTTTAACTCTTCCTGCTGAGTTTGCAAAAATGCAGGGAGTAATAATTCAACCAGATATGTATGATACTGCATCAACTACATACTATAAAAACCTAACAAAAGCACTCTATGATGCTGAAGTTATTCCATATTTAATTGTTTCAAATAGTGCAGAAAAAACAAAAGTGATCTCTAGAATTTTAACACCAATGGGGCTTGCTGAAACTGATGTTGAGTTTTTAACTTTCCCTTATGATGCAATGTGGACAAGGGATTATGGTCCATGGCATACATATTTAAATAATGAGAGAGTTATTGTTGATATGAAATATTATGAAGATAGACAAAATGATGATGCTATTCCTATTAAACTTGGAGCATATTGGGATGAGGATGTTTATAAAACTGCTCTCTCTACTGAGGGTGGAAACTTTATGAGTGATGGATTAGGATCATGTTGGGTCTCTAAAGGTGTTCTTTGGTATAACTCTCTATCTCAAACAAAAATAGAGAATATATATAAAGAGTATATGGGATGTAAAACTGTAACATTTGTTGAACCAATTCCTGATGAGGGAACAACACATGTTGATATGTTTTCAAAAGTTATAAACCAAAATACTATTATGGTTGGAACTTCAAAAGCTGAATATGGTGCAACAGAGGAGGAGATTGCTCATTTAAATGCTGTTGCAGAGGTTTATAAAAACTCTCCAAAACCTGGGGGTGGTCAATGGAACATTATTCGTATTCCAATGACATTTGAAACATATCATGATGACTATTATAATGAGGATTTTAGAGTCTACTATACTCATACAAACTCTTTAGTTGTAAATAGTCATGCAATTATTCCAATTTATGGAAGAGGAACTGATGAGGAGGCTTTAAATATCTATAGAGAGGCTCTTCCTGAGTATACTGTTGTTGGAATTGATTCTAATATTTTTATTGAATTGGGTGGAGCTATTCACTGTACAACAATGCAGGTTCCTGAGCGTACTTATAGTGAGTGTGGAAATGGTGTTATTGATTCAACAGAGAGTTGTGAAGATAACTATTTTAATGGAAAAACCTGTGCTAATCTTGGTTTTGTATCTGGTGATTTAAAATGTGTTGGATGTCAATTTAATTATGATAACTGTGTTTTACCAGAGGCACCTTTAAGTGATAATCAGACTGGTGTTTGTGCTGGAACACATAAAGTTTTCTCTTATGATACTCTTGAATGGGTTGAACCAGACTATACAACTGTTGTAAACTATAGTGCAACAGATATCTGTAGTGATACTCTTGATAATAACTGTGATGGTGTTGTAGATGAAAACTGTTCTAAAAAAGATGACTCATCTTCAGGCTGTTCATTTTCTTCTAACTCAAACTCAACTATTGCTTTTATCCTTTTTGCAATTCTATCATCTCTATTTGTTTTTAGAAGAAAACTAAAAAACTAATATAAATTCTAAAAACAACTATTCAGTGGAAACCGGTTTTAGTTATTTTTTTAATTAAAAGAACCCCCACTCTAAATCCTATTTTCCCCTCACCCCAACCCCTCTCCCGAAGGGCGAGGGGCTTAAAAAGATTTTGAGAGGGACTTTAAGAGTAAATAAAATCTTAGTTTTATTAACTTAAAATAAAGAAAAACATTATAAGTTTTTAATTATAATTAATTAAAAAACAATAAGATTAAATTCCCCCTCGCCAAGTATTGGAGAGGGGGCTAGGGGGTGAGGGGAAAAGAAAAAAATAGATAAATAGTGGCTTTAATTTATTGAATATGTAATTAATTTTTCATAAAAACTAAACTGTTGGAGGAGATTTTGAAAAATATAGGATTATTAATACTATCTCTTTTTCTAACCCTTACTATTTTTGGAAAAACAGAGATTATTGTAATAAAAAGTGAGTATAAACTCTATCTTTATATTGATGATAAAGTTGAAAAAGTTTATGAAATTGGGTTAAGTCAAAGCCCCATTGGAGATAAGCAGATTAAGGGTGATAATAAAATGCCTGAGGGAGTCTATTATATTGTTCAAAAAGCAAAGGGGCCTTTTGAGGGAAAATGGGGAGCATATTTAGGGAAAAGATGGTTAAGAGTTAGCTATCCAAACTCAAAAGATGCAAAAAGAGGTTTAAAAAAGGGAATTATAACCCAAAAAGAGTATGATAAAATTGTTGAAGCAGAGAAAAAAAAGATAGAGCCCCCAAAAAATACAGCTCTTGGTGGCGGAATTGGTATTCATGGATGGATAGAGGAGGATTGGGATAATAATGGAGATCGTGATTTAACTTGGGGGTGCATTGTTATGCACAATAAAGATATTGAGGAGTTATATGATAAAACTCCACTAAAAACAAAATTAGTCATAAAACCATAATAGATATTTAGTATGTAAAACTGTTTTAATGGCTCTATGACTATAGAAACGCCTCGGGAAACTTTTGACATAGGCATTTCTACCATAGAAACGCCTCGGGAAACTTTTGACATAGGCATTTCTACCATAGAAACGCCTCGGGAAACTTTTGACATGGGCATTTCTACTATAGAAACGCCTCGGGAAACTTTTGACATGGGCATTTCTACCATAGAAACGCCTCGGGAAACTTTTGACATGGGCATTTCTACTATAGAAACGCCTCGGGAAACTTTTGACATAGGCATTTCTACCATAGAAACGCCTCGGGAAACTTTTGACATGGGCATTTCTACCATAGAAACGCCTCGGGAAACTTTTGACATAGAGATTTCAATTTTACTTTTACTACTATAAATTAAATATTAAATAATTATCAAAAAATTTTAAAAGCCTCTTTTTATATACTAAATGATTTGATTAATTTATAACCTATCAATTATGCAGGATTGCTATATAATAATATTTTTTCCTAATTAAAATGCCACTATTAAAATAAAAAATGTTGGGAAAGCTAACTGAAAGGAGATAAAATTTGGCTATACCAAATAGGGAAGGGTAGAGATAGAGATTATTAAAGCCTTTTTTTTAATGGAACTAGAGATAGAAGCTACCTTTGATTAATTAAAACTCTTTTAGGACCAGCATTTGCAATTGATTGAGGGCAACCATCAGAGAAAAGTTTGAAATTATCAATATATCTTGCAGCAAGAGAGTCATATTTTGACCAGTATTCATCTTTATCAGACCAAGCATTTGATGGATCTAAAACAGATTCTGGAACATTTGGACAACTTAATGGTATTTCAAAACCAAAAATTTTATCTTTTTTAAACTCAACACTATCTAAATCACCATTAAGAACAGCATTTAACATATTTCTTGTATGTTTTATACTTATTCTTTTGCCAACACCAAACTTTCCACCAACCCATCCAGTATTTATAAGCCAACATTTAGCTCCAAACTGTTCCATTTTCTCTCTTAAAAGATTTGCATAATAGAATGGATGATGAACCATAAATGGTGCACCAAAACAGGCACTAAAAGTTATCTCAGGTTCAACTCCAAGACCAATCTCAGTTCCCGCTATTTTTGATGTATATCCACTTATAAAATGATATATTGCCTGTTCCATATTAAGTTTTGCAATAGGTGGTAAAACACCTGTTGCATCACAGGTTAAAAATATAACATTTTTAGGATGTGTATCTGTTTTTTTGTCTGGAATAGAGTTAGGAATAAACTCTAATGGGTATGATGCTCTTGTATTTTCAGTGAATTGCTCATCATCTAAATCGATTTTTCTAGTTGTTGAGTCAAATACAACATTCTCTAAAATAGTTCCATATCTTCTTGTACAATCATAAATCTCTGGTTCACTACTTTTAGATAGATGAATAACTTTTGCATAGCAACCATTTTCAAAATTGAAAACACCTCCATCACTCCAACCATGTTCATCATCACCAATTAGATATCTATTAGGATCTGCTGATAAAGTTGTTTTTCCTGTTCCACTTAGGCCAAAAAATAGAGCAACATCACCTGTTTTACCAACATTTGCAGAGCAGTGCATAGCCATAACCCCCTCAAGAGGTTTAAGATAGTTCATTATTGTGAATGCTGTTTTTTTTATCTCTCCAGCATAGCTTGTGTTTGCAATAATGGCCAATCTTTGCTGAAAATTTATTATAACACCTGTCTCTGTTTTTGTTCCATCTATTCTTGGATCTAATTTAAAAGATGGAGCAACAATAATTGTAAACTCTGGGATATGTTTTCTATACTCCTCTCTATTTTTTGGGGATATAAACATATTTTTTGCAAAAAAACTTTGCCAAGCAGATGTTGTAATAACTCTTATAGGAACTCTAAACTCTGGATCAGAACCAACAAAACAGTCCTGAACAAAAAGCTCCTCCCCTTGTAAAAAGGCCTGTACTCTTGCAATAATTCCACTAAATTTATCAGCCTCTAGTGGTCTATTATATATTCCCCACCATATTTTATCTTTTGTTGTTGCCTCTGAAACAACATATTTATCATTTGCAGCTCTTGCTGTCCATTTCCCAGTATTAACAACAAAAGCTCCACCTTTTACAATATTCCCTTCACCTCTAAAAATAGCCTCTTCATAAAGTGATTCAGTTGGTAAATTCCAAAAAACTTTCTCTAAATGAACAAGACCATGATTTGCTAATTTATAGTCACTTGCTAAATCACCACTATTCTTAGATGCAGGTGTATTAAACTTTAGATATTTACTCATAGCCAATCCCTTAATAGTTTTCTATTTCCAATAAATAGTTCATTTGGAGAGTTTGGATCTACTGCCCATTTTATTCTTGCAATCCCCTCTGTTATCTCTTTAATTGTTCCACAAGTTGATATTCTTAAAAACCCCTCCATTCCAAACTCAACACCAGGAACAGTTGCAACTCTAACTTTATCAAGAAGAAAATTTGCAAGTTTTGTTGAATCTTTATAGTATGCTCTAAAATCAACAAAAGAGTAGAATGTTCCTTGAGGTTTTTCAAGTTTTATGCCATCAAATGTTTTAAATTGATCTACTAAAACATCTCTATTGTTTTGAAGTGTTAATCTTAAAGACTCAACAGATGATTGAACCCCATTCAATGCAGCAGTTGCTGCCTTTTGAACAACAATAGATGGACCAGATGTTTGATGTCCCTGAATGTTTGTCATAATGGATATAAGTTTTTTATTTGCAACTGCCCAACCAATTCTAAAACCAGTCATTGCATAAAGTTTTGATATTCCATTAATAAGAATCAATTTAGAGTTCTCAATATCATTTTTTGCATATTTATAGCAATTGATTGGTCTCTTATCATCAAAGATAAGTCTGTGATATATATCATCCATAATAAGATAGATGTTTCTATCTTCACAGAATTGAACAATATCTGATATAAATTTTTCAGAGTATATTGCACCACTTGGATTATTTGGGCTATTAATTATAACAGCTTTTGTGTATGATGTAACAACTCTCTCAATATCCTCTATTGTTGGTTGAAAAGATCCATCCTCTGGATATGCAACAACTGGAATTGCACCACACATTTTTACCATTTCAGGATAACTTACCCAATATGGAGCAGGAAAAACAACCTCATCATTTGGGTCTAAAATAGCCTGAAGAGCAACCATAATAGCCTGTTTTGCTCCACTTGATGCAATAATATTCTGAGGAGATACTTTTGTTGCATAAAACTCTTCGGTATATCGAATAATAGCCTGTTTTAGCTCTAAAAGACCATCTGCAGGAGTATACCATACCTCTCCGCTATTAAGAACTGCCGCTGCTGCCAAAATTGCATCTATTGGAGCTTTTGTTTTAGGTTCTCCCCCTCCAAGATGAATAATTGGCTCCCCTTTTGCCTTTAGAATAGCTGCTGTCTCATTTATTTTTAGTGTTGCGGAGGCAGCAATTGATTTACCTATTAAACTAATTGTCATACTAGACCTCTAATAGTTATTAACTGCAAAATAAAAATCTTAAAATACCATTAAAACTGAATAAGAGATTCTAATTAATTAAAAAAAAACTATCAAGAGATTTTTTTATGTTTACATTTATTTTACTAAAAAAATAAAATTAGTACAATATAGCTATTTTTATAAAATCAATAAATTTAAAGAAAATAAAATATATTTTTATTGAATTTAAAATACAACT
>JAFGXH010000023.1 GCA_016936735.1 bacterium | reverse complement strand
GTTAATTTATTTTTGAATTTTTTGATGGTTTAATATATACTTAGTATTGATATATTATTGTTTTTTATATTGATTTATATTACTATAAACATAATTTAATTTATTAAAGGTTCAAATGGCAAGAGGAAAATTAAGAGTTTTAATTGTTGATTCATCTCCAACTTATGCTAATCTATTAGCAGAGGCATTAAAATCAGATGGATCAATAGAGATAATAGGGATAGCCTCTGATGCTTATGAAGCAAGAGATAAAATTGTTCTTCAACGTGCAGAGTTGATGATAATGGATCCAGATTTACCAAGAATGGATGGTGTCTCTTTTTTAAAAAGATTAATGCCTCAATATCCTATTCCTGTAATTATTATCACTTCAAAAAATAAAGATAAAGCCTTAGAGGCATTAGATGTTGGTGCATTAGATTTTATAGAGAAACCAGCTATACCAAATCAAACAAGCTTTATTGTTGAGTTAAGTATAAAAATAAAAATTGCAAGTACTGCAAATCTATCCCATTGGAAATCAAAAAGAGATGAGCTTCCTTTTATAAAAAGAAAAGCTGATGAGGCTCTTAAACACTCCTCTGGAAAAGTTATAGTTCTTGGAGCATCTACAGGTGGAACAGAGGCAATAAAAAAAATTATTCCACTATTTCCAAGTAATATGCCTCCAGTTGTAATTGTTCAACATATGCCCCCTGGATTTACAGAGATGTTTGCAAATAGTCTTAATCGGATAAGCCATATGGAGGTAAAAGAGGCAACAAGTGGAGATACCATAATGCCTGGAAAAGTCTATATTGCTCCAGGAGATCTTCATATGAGTCTTGTTAAAAATGGTAATCTTATTCAGCTTGTTTGTAAAACAGGAGAACGGGTAAGTGGACATAGACCATCTGTTGATGTTTTAATGAGTTCAGCAGCTACTATTCTTGGGAAAAATGCAATTGGAATAATGTTAACTGGAATGGGAAGTGATGGTGCAAAAGGTATGCTAGAGATGAAAAAAAAGGGTGCCTACAATATTGCTCAGGATGAAGATAGCTCTATTGTTTATGGAATGCCAAAAGTTGCTGCCGAATTAGGTGGAGTAGATATAATATTACCTCTTAATGATATTGCACCATTTGTTATTGATTTACTTGAAGATTAGGAGAGCCTTTTGAAATATATTTTTGTAGGAGTTGGAGATTATGGTACAACTAATACTCCAGGAAGTGCATTGAAAACGATGGCATTAGGCTCTTGTGTTGGAATTGTATTTTTGTGTCCAGTTACAAAAGCTGTTGGAATGGTACATATTGCTCTTCCAGATTCCACAATAAATCCAGAGCTTGCTAAAAAAAAACCTGGATATTTTGCAGATACAGGAATTCCAAAACTAATAGAGGAGATGAAAAAATATCAATGCTATTTTAAAAACAATCTTATTGTAAAAATAGCTGGAGGAGCATCCATTTTAGACTCTAAACAGATTTTTAATGTTGGTTCACGAAATATAAAAGCGGTAAAAGAGATTTTAGCTGGTTATGGAATGAATATTAAATCTGAAGATGTTGGTAAAAACCTTAGTAGAACAATGACTGTTGAGGTTGATACAGGAAGAGTCTATCTCTCATCTCCTGAATATGGAGTTTGGGATCTTTAATTACAGCTTTTAATCTCATAAAAATAGAGCAAAATAATCGATTATTTTTTATAAAACAACCATTTTTAAAGAAAAAAAAACACTATTTTTGTAAAAAATAGAACTAAATCTATCTATTTATCCTCATAAATATAGAGAAAAATAGATAAAAACCGATTTTACCCTTTTATTTATTTAAATAAAAAGGTATTTTATATAGATTTTTTTATTTTGGGGTTTTTTATGATTTCAAATTTAGATATATTATGGAGTAGGGGAAGAACATACTATCTAAGAGAGCAATATATAGAGGCTATTGAGTGTTTTCGTGGATGTTTGGAGATTCAGTTTTCTGAAAACATATATAAAGATCTTATTTTAAGCTACCAGTTTGGTGGATTTGTTGATGATGAGATTTTAGCCTTTCAGGAGATTGAGAATCTAATGTTAGAGTCTCCTGAAAAATGGCATCACTCTCTTTTTTTAAGATATGGTTCAATTTTAGATGATTTAGAGAAAAGTGAAAGATTTTTATCAATTGCTCTTCAAAAAGAGGCTTTAAATCCTTTTATAATTTATGAAAATATAAAAATTTTAGATAAATTGGGAAAAACAGAGCAGTTATTACCTCTTTTTAGAAAACTTTTAATATTAAAACCAGATTTAATTGATAAATCTCTTTTGGTTTATAAAGATAGGGCTTTAAATATTAAAAATAAAGAGTTTGGTGATAGTGATAGAAAAAGAAAAAGATATTTTCTTGATGCTCTTAGTAAATATGCTGTTCCAGAGGAGATTATTGAGATAATAACTCAAAAAACAGGGAAAAAAACAGATTTTTACTATCCATTTTGGGATAAATTGATTTTTAACTTTATTTTAGATGATTTTTTCTCTTGGGATGACCCAGAGATGTTTCAGCTTTATAATGGGGCCCTTTTGTCTGAAAATGGTTACTATTTATCCACCCCAATAAAAAAGATAATTAAAGATAACCCCCTAAAACTCCTTGAGATCTCTAAAAATAGCAAATTTTCACTCTACGAGTGGATTATTACCCTATTAGATGTTTATGAGCTATCTGAATTGCCCGATTTTTTATCTCCATTGATTCCCCACATCTCACAATCTGATTTTAAACATATCTCTAAAGAGAAAAACATATCTTTTGAAACAAAAGAGGATATTTTAAAAAATATTATGCTTATTCATTTTGATAAAGTTAATTTTGTTCCAAAATTGCTATCAATTGTTGAGAAAAAAAAGATTTTAACAGAAAAACTATTACCAATTCTCTATTTTCTTCAAAAAAAGGATCAGATTCTTCTATTTTTAAAAATGTTTAGTGTGTGGATATCAAAAGATAATCTTTCTGAAGATAAAAAGATGTTACTTTTAACAAGAATGGGTAAATATCTTCAAAGTAACTCTAATCCACCTAAAAATCTGATATCAAGTTATAAAAAATCTGCTCAATATAATGTAGACCTATATAGCACTGAGTTTTTTTATAGTTTTGTTGAGAATTTTCCTAAAAAATCACCAATATATAGACATATTTTAAATTTCTGCTCTCAAGTTGAGCCACAAGCAGATATTTTTCTTAATAATATTGATTTTGAAGTGGATGTTTTTGAGAATAATCAAAATATAGAGAAAAATAGCTTTAATTTAGATGAAAATGTAGAGATTTCTAAAAAAGATAAAACACTTTTTGGTGATGAAAATGAATCTATTGATGAAAACTCTATCTCTAATCTATTTTTTATTGCATTTTTTAAAAAAATCGGAGTTAAAATTGAGTTGGGATTAAAAGAGACTCTTTTAGCCCTTTTTGTTGCAATTACAAGAGGTTTTAGAAAATCTTTAGAGGATAAAATTGTAAAATTATCTAAAATAGATTTAAATACAGCTTTTGAAACTGTTTCAAAAACAGACTCCGATATTCAATCCACTGTTTTACCAATATTGTGGAGATTATCAAAAAAAGATGCAGCTCCATATATTATAAATCTATTTAGAGGAAATCCAGAGATATTAGAGTCTGTTTTTAGACTATTTAAAAACGATTTTGATATGTTTGAGGAGATAAAATCCCTTCTTGATGAGAAAAAAACATTTTTAAGAGTTTTTGCAATAGATGTTTTATCAACATTTATTGAGCAAAATGAAAATATAGACTCTATTATAGATGTTGTTAAAAAGCACTATAAAAATGAGGATGATTTTGATGTTACTCTTGCTATTGAGTCTTTTTTTGATAAATTGGTTTTAATTTATCCTGAAAAATCATCTGAAATAGGATTTTTAGATGCTGGTAGCTCCCCAAAAGAGTTTTATGATAGTTTTTTACTAAAATCTGAGGCTATTGAGAGAAAAATACCTAAAATTTATGCTGTTGATAAGATGCCAAAAGTTAGATTTATAGCATCTGGAAAAGAGTTAAATGATAATCAATTTGCATATTTTATCTCAACTTTTTTAAGAAATAGAGGGCTTTTACTATCTGAAAAATATATAGATTCACTAAAATCTATGAGTAAAAAATCTTTTTATCTATCATCAAATTTTTCTGGAGTTAAAAAACATAGATTTTATGAGATAGATTCAGATTTTTCAGAGTTAAAAAGGGTATATTTTATAAATAGAGAGAATTTAGATTTCTTAAAATTTATAAATGAGTCAACACTAAAAAATTTAGCAACATATATTATAAATAGTTTTGAAAACTCAAAGGATTATATACCTCTATTAGGTATTGTGACAGCTTTTGGAAAAAATAGTGTTGAAAATCTTTTAAAAAGAAAAATATTAAGATATTTAGAGATAACTCAATACAATTGGGCAGGGGAGTTACTGAATACTCTTGCAACAATTGCAAACTCTGATAATTTAACTTGGATCTATAATATATCTCAAACAGGATCTTTTGAGGAGAGAAAAATTGCTCAAAATGCACTATTTATTGCATTTTTACACTCTGATAAAAATATAGATGATTTTAAAGAGAGTTTTATTCCAGATTTTAATTTATCTAAAGATGGAAACTATATTTTTGATTATGGTTCAAGAAAATTTGAGTTAAAACTTCAGGGAAAACAGTTTAATCTTTTTGATGAGCGTGGAAAAATTATAAAAACTCTACCAAAACCAACACAGCGTGATGATTTAGCAAAAGCTATAGAGAGTTTTAACTATTATCAAAAAATAGAGAGTTTTATCACATCTGAAATAGAAAAAACCTCTGTTTTACTTAAAAACTTTTTAATAACACAAAAAGTTTGGGATACTCAATCTTGGAAAAAAACATTTATTAAAAATAGATTTGTAAAACATCTAATTGTTGGTTGTTTATGGAGTTATCTTCCTGAATCTAGAAGAAAAAAATCTCAATCTCTATTTTTTATGAATGAAAAATCTATTTTAGTTACAGATGATTTAAAACCTTTTGTTCTTCCAGAAAAAGGATATATTTCACTTGTTCATCCAATTGATTTAGATAGTGAAACTCTTATTTATTGGAAAAAAGAGATTAAAAAATCTGTTTTAAAACCTACATTTAGCCCAATATATTGTGATGTAAAAGTTTTAGATGAATCAAACTCTGATTCAAAAGAGATTTTAGATTTTCAAAATATAAAAACATCTGCAAAAGAGTTTATTGCTAATTTAGAGAGAGAAAATTGGATTGAGATGGATATTTCAGAGACAAAAATAGTATATCACAAAGTTTTTCAATCAATTAACACAGAGATAAGATTATCTTTTTCAAAACACTCCCTTTATCACTATTTTGGAGATATAACTTTAGATTCTGTTATGTTTTTTAATTTAAAAACAGGAAAACAGACTCCAATAAAAAAAGTTTCACAAATTTTATTCTCTGAACTATATAATGAGATTAAAAATTTTGTTTTTATCAATAATAATATATAAAAATATAGAAATTCTTACATGAACATCCAGTTTTAACCCACTAAGTAGATGATATATTTTTTTATCTCGCAGTGCAGAAAAAAATTACTAATTTTTTGTTTTTTCTATTACTATAAATAAAAAATTGTAATATTCTTACATGAACATCTGGTTTTAACCAACTGAGTAGATGATCTATTTTTTTATCTCGCAGTGCACTAAAGTACACTGTTCATTTTT
>JAFGXH010000198.1 GCA_016936735.1 bacterium | reverse complement strand
TTCAGCGGGTTAAAACCCGCTGTTCATGTAATAATTTTATATCTTGAAGAAAAATATAAAAGAAATAATAATACATGAACAGGGTATTTTAATGCCCTGTAAGAATAAAAAAATTTTATTCATGTGGATGCGAGTAAATAAGATTTTAGGCTATATAAAAAATTTGAGTATCTTTTAATTCATCAATATATGGAAATATATAAATCCCTATTTTTTTCTGAATAAAAGGGATTTTTACAAAAAGAGGATGTGTTGTTTTTTTAAAAGATAGTTTTAATAAAGCATATTGAGCAAATAGTAGAAACTTATTTTGAAGAGATAGATTAAATTCAATAGATTCATCTGTAAAAAGTTTAAATTGATTATTTTCAAAATCAATTTGCAACTCATGTGGAAAATGAAGGGCATACTCTTTTATATCTTCAAAATCTTTAGATATTTTTTGATAAATTTCATCTGCCTTAATATTAAATATTGATTCAAAAAGTTTAAGATAATCAATAAAAAACTGAAGAGAATACTCATTATTATGCTCTACAGAGTCTATTTGAGTTGGATTTAGCGATAACTCATCTGTTTTTGATGAATCTGTAGTTTGAGAAAGTTCTAAATCATCCTCATCATCAAGAGAGAATGCCTCCAACTCCTGCTTCTCATATTTTTTAATGGAGTTTTTAACAACTGATATTTGATACTCTATATCCTCTACTTTTAAATCTTTTTTGTCTACTCTTTCTAAATCTTTTTCTAACTCAATTTTTTGAGATAATATTGATTTATATAGACTCTGTTTTTCAGAATTGAACTCACTATTTTTATATTTGTTTAAACTATTTTCCAAATCTGATATCTCATTTTCAATTGAGATTTTTCTTTCATAAGTTGAAGTTAAAAAGTTTATATCAGTTATGTTAAATTTTTTAAGTAAATCCTCTAATTGACCAAATTTTTTATTAAAAGTTTTCTCAACCTCTTCTCTTTTCTTGAAAAGAAATTTTCGCTCTCTTCTCAATTTTCTTATGGTATCAAGATAATCGATATAGCCCCACAAATAGTAGAAGGCAACAGTAAAAAAGAGTGCCGACAATATTCCAACAAAACGGAAGGAATCTCTTAATATCCAAGATATTAAAAAGGTTATAACTCCTGCAAGAAATGTAAGAATAAATATTTTATTTGAAAAAATATTATCAGGTGCAACCATTGATATATTTTTCTCAACCCTTTCAAGTTTTAAAACTAATGAGTTTCTATTATCCTCAAATTTACCCTTCTCTGTAGTATACTCTTGTGCAGCTTTATATGTTTCAGAAGTTACCCAAGATATTGAAGAGAACTCTAACAATGAATCTCTTTTTTTCAGAATCATATTTTCTCTATTTTTTATTTCAGTTTGAACTGTTTCAAAATAGAGAATCTGTTTTTGAACTGTTTTTAGAGATGTTTTTATGTTTTTTATTTTCTCTGCAATAAGTAAATCATCCTTCAATTTTGAGAGAAGTACTCTTCGTTGCTCTATTGGAAGTTTATCATAGGTATCTGTTGAGATATTTTCTGATTTATCTTTTTTTTCAGACTCTACATCATCATCATAACTGTATGATGATGTTCCCCCAAATCTGAGTTGAGGCTCATCAGATGTTGTTGTTCCAAGTGCAAGAGATAATCCATCTGTTGATATATCTTCACTCTCCTTTTGTTTTGGAAAATGTCCAAGAATATAGAGTTGTGCAAAATCTTCCCATTCATAAATTTTCAATTCTGTTTTCAAGAATGAATATATCTCTCTTGATTGGGAAGATATTAATGTTGACTCTTTTGTCTCTGGATTAAAACTTGATAAATGATACTCAACAGGTGAAATAGAACAGTTTAATTTATAGTATTTTGAGTTATGTTCAATAATAAACACTGCTCGAACAAAAGCGGGATCATAAAGATCAAATGTGGAAAGATCATCTTCTGGAATTGAGTTACTCAAAATAGGATAATAGTATAAAAGATACAGGAATGTTTTTTGGAGTAGAGAGAACTCCATCTCATCTATTTTCTCAAAAGATGATGGCTCGAAATCTTTTATCGAGCCATCTTGAGTTTCAATTTTTGAAAAGGCAATAATCATCTATAAAATTACCTGTTATTTTTTTCTAGTCTCAATAACTTTTAAACGAGCCGCTTTACCTGAAAGATTTCTTAGGAAGAAGAGTTTAGCTCTTCTAACTTTATGTGTTGCAATAACTTCAACTTTATCAATTAATGGGCTATGTGTTGGAAAAATACGCTCAACACCAATACCAAATGATATTTTACGAACTGTAAAAGTTGAACTAAAACCATTACGGCTTTGTGCAACAACAACACCTTCAAAAGCCTGAATTCTTCTTTTTTCTCCCTCAACAATACTATAGTGAACTTTCACTTTTTGTCCGATTTTTACAGGGGTAACCTCTTTTTTAATAGCAGAATCACCCGCTACTTTTTGTAAAATTTGTTGTTTCATCTCTATTGCTCCTCAATCTAAGACCAAAATCGGTTAAATGTTATATCATACTCAGAGAAAAACTTCAAGCAATTTAATTATTTAAAAAAAATCTTTTCACATTTTATATTTTTATTTGAAAAAAACAGCATTTTAAAGTAGAATTAGCCGTTTTTATTTGCGGAGCAATAGATATGGATTTAAAAGAGTACACTTATCAACCAGAACAGCTTGAAACTAAGTGGTATCAATATTGGATGAGTCAAAACTATTTTAAAGCAGATGATTCATCACCAAAACCACCCTATTGTATTGTTATTCCTCCACCAAATGTCACAGGTGTATTACATATGGGGCATGCATTAACAATATCAATTCAAGATATACTTGTTCGTCATAAAAGAATGTCTGGATATAATGTACTTTGGCTTCCAGGAACAGATCATGCTGGTATTGCAACTCAAATGATGGTAGAGAGAAATTTAAAAGCAACAGAAAACCTATCTAGATATGATTTAGGTCGTGAAAAATTCATTGAAAAAGTTTGGGAATGGAAAAAAAAACATGGTGATGCAATTACAAATCAATTGAAAAAATTAGGAGCATCTCTTGATTGGGATAGAGAGCGTTTCACAATGGATGAGGGGCTTTCAAAAGCAGTAAAAGAGGTTTTTGTAAGACTTTATGAAGAGGGGTTGATATATAAATCGAAAAGATTAATAAATTGGTGTCCTATTAGTTATACCGCATTAAGTGATTTAGAGGTTGAGTATAAAGATTTAGAGGGTTCATTATGGTATATCAAATACCCTATTGAAAATAGTAATGAATTTTTAACAATTGCAACAACACGTCCTGAAACTATGCTTGGGGATGTTGCAGTTGCAGTTCATCCAGAGGATGAAAGATTTAAACATCTAATAGGACAATATCTTGAACTTCCTCTTGTTAATAGAAAAATCCCTATTATTGGGGATGAGATGGTTGATATAAATTTTGGTACTGGAGCTGTAAAAATAACACCAGCACATGATTTTAATGACTTTGAGGCTGGTAAAAGACATAGTTTAGAGATGATATCTATCATAGATTTTCATGGAAAAATAAATGAGAATGCTCCTGAAAAATATAGAGGTTTAGATGTTCCAACTGCTAGAAAAATGGTGGTTGATGATTTAGAATCTCTTGGTTTTCTAGTTAAAGTTGAGAAACATGCTAATCGTGTTGGTCACTCACAACGAACTGGAACTATTGTTGAACCACTTCTCTCTGAACAGTGGTTTGTTAAAACAACACCTCTTGCAAAACCTGCAATAGAGGTTGTTGAGAATGGAACTACAAAATTTTATCCAAAACATTGGGAAAAAACATATTTTAATTGGATGTATAACATTGAAGATTGGTGTATATCTCGTCAATTATGGTGGGGACATCAAATTCCTGCATATTACTGTCAAGAGTGTAGTCATACTCATGTATCAAGAGATGATGTTTTAGTTTGTGAAAAATGTGGTTCAAAAAATATAAAACAGGATGAAGATGTTCTTGATACTTGGTTTTCAAGTGCATTATGGCCATTCTCTACTCTTGGTTGGCCAGAAAATACAGAGACATTAAAAACATTCTATCCAACATCTGTAATGGAGACAGGAAGTGATATCATCTTTTTCTGGGTTGCAAGAATGATGATGATGGGAATAAAATTTATGGGTGATGTTCCATTTAAAGATATCTATCTTCATGCAATGATTCGAGATAAAGATGGACAAAAAATGTCCAAAACCAAAAACAATGTTATAGACCCTCTTGATGTTATAAAAGAGTTTGGAACAGATGCTCTAAGATTTACTCTTCTTATGTTTACTCAACAGGGACGTGATATTAAACTTGATATCAAACGTGTTGATGGTTATAAAAATTTTATCAATAAAATATGGAATGCCTCTAAATTTGCAATAATGAATTTAGAGAATTTCACTCCTCAACACTCTCAAGAGTTACATACTCTTAAACTATCAATGGCTGATAAATGGATTCTCCATAGAGTAAATGAGGTCTCTCAGTTAGTTGATACACAAATAAAAGAGTATAATTTTTCTGATGCAACAAATACACTCTATCAGTTTATTTGGCATGAATTTTGTGATTGGTATTTAGAGCTTGTTAAAACAACATTTTATTCATCAACAAAATCAGAGGATGAGAAAAATGCCTCAAAAGAGACTCTTTATTACTCTCTTATTCAGATTTTAAAATTAGCACATCCATTTATCCCATTTGTTACAGAGGAGTTATATCAAATATTACCCAATAGCTCTCTTAAAGATCATGAATCTATAATGTGCTCTTCATATCCAACATATAATCCTAACTACTCATTTGAGGGTGCATCAGAAGAGATGGGAATTATAATGGAGTATATTACTCAAATTAGAAATATTAGAGGTGAAAATAATATATCAATGGGAAAACCAATTACACTTATTTTTAGAACCAATAATATCTCTCTTATTGAGAAATCATCTGACTATTTAATGAGTCAATGTCGTGCAGAAAAAATTGAGTTTACAAATGAAAGTGAATTAGAGTTTACTGCATCAGCTCTTTGTAAAGATAGTTTAATATTTATTCCACTAAAAGGATTAATTGATGTTGATAGTGAACTATCAAGATTAAATAAACAGATGTTAAAACTTGAAAAAGATATTGAGTTTGTTTCAAAAAAACTTAATAATCCATCATTTGTTGATAGTGCTCCTGTTACTATTGTTGAAAAAGAGAGGGAAAAACTTACAGACTACCTCAAACAGGAGGAGATTATTAAAAATGATATGGAAAAAATGAAAAAACTACTTTAACAATCAACTTAAATTCCGCTTTCTTCAATAAAAATTTTAATATAAGGATAATATTTTTAGGCAAAGCTTTATTTAATTATAAAAATATAATACAATAGATAAATTTGAGGTTTTAATGTTTAGAGATTTTTTTATAAAACTTATATTTCCAATAATATTTCTGTTTTCAGCTACAATTACAATAATATCTCAAAACAAAGAAAGCAATATATCCATCTCTGATAAACAAAATAGCTATATTTTTTCAGGAAAATTTAGTATAAAAAATATAACAGTTGAGCAGTTAGATTCAATTAATAAAATATCAAAAAAGGATGCAATAAATATCTATAATAACAAAAATACTCTCTCTAATTGGAGTGAATTTGAAAAAATAAAGGGAGTTTCAAAAAAGAAGATAGAGATTTTAAAACAGAGAGTTATACTTGAATAGATTTTTAACTATTTTGAATAAGCTCCATAAGTTTCTCAGCATTATAGCTACTTCGAACATATGGTGAGGATGAGACATATTTAATTCCAGCTATCTCTGCCTCATTTTTATATTGTTCAAACTCATCTGGATGAATATATGATTTTACAGCCATATTATTCTTACTTGGTCTTAAATATTGACCAATAGTTAAAGCATCTACAGATATTTTTGATATATCATTAAAAAGCTCATTTACCTCTTTATGAGTCTCTCCTAACCCAACCATAATTCCTGTTTTTGTTATTTTTTTACTATTTTTTTTAACATAATCAAGTACAAAAAGTGATTTTTCATAATTTGCACTAGGACAAACCTCTTTATACAAAGATTTTACAGTCTCTAAATTATGGTTAAATATATCAAAATCCTCTTTTATTAACTCATCCAATATCTCTTTTTTTCCTTGAAAATCTGGAGTTAAAATCTCTATAGTTGTTGATGGTGTTAATTTTTTTATTGCCCTTACAGTATCAATAAATTGAGTTACCCCTAAATCTGCTAAATCATCTCTATCAACCGAAGTGATAACAACATGTCTTAAACCCATCTCCAAAACAGATATTGCAATATATTCAGGCTCTAAAGGATCAACAAAATTTGGTTTACCATGTTTTACTCCACAAAATCTACATGAACGAGTACAGATATCCCCTAAAATCATAAATGTTGCTGTTGGTTTTTTAAAACACTCTCCAATATTTGGGCATTTAGCAGATTCACAAACAGTATGAAGCTCTCTTGAACGAAGCATCTGTTTTACATCTGTAGTTAACTCCTGTTTTAAAATTTTTCTGTCTAGCCACTCAGGAAGTCTCTCTATATTCTCTTTTTTTTCAATATTCATAATCACTCCAAAATAGTATAATATTACTCTATTTTACCATTTACAACTTTAAATTTCTGAAAATCTCCAGAAAAAATATCAAAAAAACTCTCATCTATCTCTGTTGATGTGATAAATGTCTGAGTATCTCTATTCTTTAAATATGAGAGAAGATAGTTTTTTCTATAAATATCTAATTCACTAAAAAGATCATCAAGAAGAAGAGTTGGATACTTACCTGTTTCACTGAAAAGATAGTTTATATGTGCTATTTTTATTGCTAAAATGGAGAGTCTAATTTCACCCTGACTACCAAAATTTTTTATATTTTTTCCATTACGAATAAATATTACATCATCAAGATGAATTCCTGATAAAGTTCTTTTCCTTATAATCTCATTTGATATATTACTTTTCAAATATTTTAAAAAACTCTCATCTGAAGAGTAATCAAACTCTGTATTATACTCCATTTTGAAAGAGAACTCTCTATTTGTTAACTTATCTAAAATATCATTTAAAAATGGCTGTAGTTTTTTTAAATAATCATCTCTTTGTTTAAATATTGATATTGCTAAATTACTAAATTTCTCATCAGCAACATCAAGTAATCGACGTTTAGTATAATCAAGAGGCTCTTTTAATAGTTGATTTCTCATTTTTAAAAAATACTCATACTCCTTTAATATCAAAAAGTAGTTTTTTGATATTTGAAAAATAGATTTATCAAAAAATTTTCTTCTTTTCTCTGGTTCCCCCTTTATTATTGATAAATCATCTGGTGAGAATAGTACCGTTTTAAAATTAAAAAGATACTCCTGTATATTTTTAATAGATTCCTGATTCCAATATATCTGTTTTTTGTCT
>JAFGXH010000197.1 GCA_016936735.1 bacterium | reverse complement strand
AATATTTTTATTCAAAAAAAATGTGATATATATCACATTTTTTTTGAATAAAAATATTTTTTTATCGTCTAATATTTGTTACAGATTTGGAGTATTTATGCGAGGAGTTATAAATAAAGTTTTTGCAACATTAGCCCTTCTTATTATTGGGTACTATTTAGGTTCATTTTTTCCTGCATCAAAAAATTCATCTAAATCTGATGTAAAAAAAGATGAGGTCTCTTTATTAAATAAAGTTGAATCTAAAGAAAAACTTGTAATCTCTCATGATACAATTGAATCATCTGAACAGATTGTCTATTTTGAGATTGCTGTTATAATGGCATCTACAAATGAGACAGGAGTCTCAACAGAGTTAACAGAGATAAAAAAATCATTTGACTCAATTACGAATTTTTCGGAGTTTAAACTTATTAAAACAGAAAAAGTTGAGGTAAAGATATCTGATCAAAAGAAAATAATATTGCCTAATAACCAATTTTTATACTTTACCCCTAAAAAAATAGAGGGTGATGAGCTTAGTTTAAATTTAAGAATTCCTTGGATATTAAATATTAATCTAGGGGTTAAAAACAATGAGTCTTTTTTTCAAGGTGGTTTAAGATATAAAGATAGATTCATTATTCTTCACATAAAACCATCCTTTTAATATTACATCTTTTCAAATATGATGTAACTATTATATTTTTTATTTTTTAATAATTTTAATAGTTATGCTCTAAAATAAACAAATAAAATTCACAATTTTTATAACTATTTTTCACAAAAACATTGAGATTTGTTAATATTTACTATAAATTTATTTGACACAAAAGAGTCATTATGATACATTTACAAGTTAAGTTTATGGAGTGAACAGAATGAAGAAAATAGTCCTATTCTTTTTACTAATTTTATCTGTTTTTTTGCCCTCTTGTGAAAATAATGTTATATTCAACTATAATCCAGAGAATGTAAAAGAGGCAAGATTTATAAAAATTGAAAAAGTTGATCCTCAAACAGGAGAAATAAACTGTGATGAGGATTTTAGCACAAACACATACTATCTATATTTTAATGTAAAAGGAACCTACTCCTCTCCAATAACTCCAGAACATCCAAAATTGGGTGATTTTGCAGAGAATACAAAATTAATATTTTTAAAACAGAATGGAGAGGTTGAGGATAAAATAACAGCTAATAAATTGGAGTTTGACTCTATTGGTAAAACTCTTTCAAATAGACAAAATCTACACTTTTTTCTTGATGGAACAAAAGATAATGGTGATGATTCTAGTGGTATTTCAAACACAATATTTGGTTATATTTTGAGTGCTCTTAGCTCCTATCTATCAAATGAAAGTAATAACTATGATAATTCAGAGATTACATACCCAACATTAGACTATTTTGGGGCTAAATATACACTATTTTCCGCAAAATCTGGTCTTGAGGATGTTACAAATCATACTGTATCTAAAACAAAACAGTATATTCGTGATATAACTAATATGCTATCCTATTTAGAGACAGGCTCTACAAATGATACATCTTTATCATCTCAATATAACACTTTTTCTGATAATAAAAGATATCTATTTGAAGCATATAACACAGTATCACAAGCAATGATAGATGATACAAATAACAAAAATAAAAATCTTTTTCTGTTCTTGGTTGGTTATGACTATAGATATTATGATGAGACTTTAAAAGCAAGTGAGGAGTTTCAAAATCTGGAAAATGAGATGTTTACAAAAGCTTCTCAACAGGATTATCCAACTTTTATAGTTGCAAACCGTTCAGACTCTAGAAGTTTTAAAGAGCCATATGGTTCTGAAATTGATAAAAAATTAAAAAAACTTACCTGTCTTAGCAATGGAGCCTATTTCAAAGAGAAAGCTAACTCATCAGTTTTAATAAATTTTTCAGAAAGCACAAATGTAATAAACTCTGTGATTGGTCAGGTTATGTATGGTTATTGGAGAGTAAAAGTTACTCTTGATCCATCAATAACAGGTGATTATCAGGGACAATTAAAGTTTGAATATAGTGGAAGTGGAGAAAATCAAACAGTGACAGTATCTTATAAAATAGTGAGATAGGAGCAAAAATGAAAAAAACAGTTTTTTTCTTGTTATTAGTTTTAGTTTCACCAATATTTGGGTCTTCATTAGATTCTGAAGTTGATAAATATTGGGGTGCACGTCGTCAAATTGTTGTTATTCAACAGAAAGAGTTTACAAAAAATGCTAAAACAGAGCTTACTTTATTAGGAGGAATTGTTCCTAATGATGCCTTTAATACTCCATATCCAATAGGCTTAAAAGCAGAATACTATATGAGTGAGTTTTTTGCATTAACATTAAATCTATCATATATGATTAATAGTGATACAGGTGTAACTCATACAATAGAGGAGTTAGGACCTGGATTAAGATATATTGAAAAACCAAACTATCAAGCAATGTTTGGTGCATCCTATAGTTTTCTTTATGGAAAAGTTGCTTTTGGAAAAACAACATTAACATACTTTGACTCATATGCGTTTATGGAGTTAGGTGTTGTGGGTGCAACCTATACAAAAAATAGTGCAGCAAATGAAGCAAATCATTTTGCTCCAGCAGCATCTCTTGGATTAGGATTTAGATTCTATCTATCTCAAAACATCTCTTTTAGATTTCAAGTAAAAGAGGGATTTTTTATGAGAGCATCAACAAGTGATGGTGGAGAGGGTGGTATTCAAAAACCTTTTGAAATCGCTCTTGGTGTTGGAATGTTGTTTTAATTTTTAATTAAAGGATTAAACATGAGAATTATTACTATACTCTGTAGCTTTCTTTTATTTAGCACTCTATTTGCACTAAATAAAAGCGATGTTATAAAAATGTCGAAAATTGGCTTGGGAAGTGATGTAATACTCTCCACAGTTAAATCATCAACAGATGTTATCCCAATGGAGAAAGAGGATATTATTGAGATGAAAAAGGAGGGTGTTCCTGAAGCTGTTATTAAAGAGCTTGTTGTTCGCTATCTTGAAAGCAAAAAACAGAAAGAGGATAATCAGGATAATGCAAATGCAACAGCAGGAAAAACAGAAGAGGAGTTAAAAAAAGAGGCTGAAGAGCGTAAAAAGAAAGAGGAGGAGGAACAAAGAATTCGTGAAGAGGAGCAGAAAAAAGCTGAACAACGAATTGAAGATAGAAAAAAAGCTCAACTTCAAAGAGAGAAAAATGAGAAACTTCTTCCACTTCAAAATGGAATCGCTTTTTATAAAAAAGGTGATTATGAGACTGCTATAAAAAAAATAGATAGTTTCTTCTCATCCGATTTTCCAAAAGATACAGTTGAATACTACACTGCTCTTTTTACAAGTGGAATGATTTTTTATGAAGCAGGTGCATACTACACAGCTCTTGAGTATTTTAAAGAGGTTTTATTAAGAGGTGTTGAGATAACTCCAGATGGAGAGGAACAAAAAGGTTTATATTTTATGTTAGCTTTTGAGAAATTTACTGATATAACCACTAGCTGGCCATTTAGTTCCGATTTTGATGAGATTTATGGAATAATGTCAACATATAACACAGCAATGTTACCAGCAGAGTTTCAAGAGAAATTTAACTATTTTATGGGAAAATATTATACAAAATGGGCATCTAATCCAACATATGCAGAGATGTATTTTTCAAAAATAGTAGAGACTTCTGAATTTTATGCCTCTGCTCAATATCTATGGGGACTTATTGATGTTAAATCTAAAAAATATCAGGCATCTATTGGACATTTTCAGAATGCAATTGTTGCTTCTGAAAAATCAACTCCAAAACAGAGTGATTTAATGGATTTATCATATTTAGCCCTTGGAAGAATATACTATGAATTAGCTGCTGTATATATGGGTGGTGGAGAAAAAGATAGAGAGAATGCCATGAAATTAGCAAAAGCATCTCTTGAAACATATAAAAAAGTATCTAAAGACTCTCCTAAACTTGTAAGTGCATATTATGAATCATCTTGGTCTGCATTTATCTCTGGTGATTATGATATCTCTTTGGGATATCTTCATGCACTACACTCATCATATTTAAGAGACTACTACTATCCAGATAAATATATTCTTGAGGCTGGTATATATTTAAATATGTGTCTTTTTAAATATGCAGATGAGGCTGTTAATAGTTTCAAAAAAAGATATGAGCCTTTGAAACAGGAGTTAGATGATTTTCTATCTGAGCCAATCACTCCAGAGGAGTATTTTAAAATACTTGATAAAATTGCATCAGGAACACCATTTAAAGGTAAAAAATTCTCTAATGAGTTAGTATCATATATTATCTCAGATACATATTTTTATGAAAACTATAAAGCACTAAAAAAACTCATAAAAGAGGTTGATATACTTGAAAAATGGAGTAAATCAGGAAAGGGTTCAGTAGTGATTCTTAATAAATATTTTGAAGATGTTTCAAAGAAAAAAGAGAAACTATATACATCAACAGGTGCTTGGATTAGAAGAAAACTTCAAAATGCCTCAAATGAGTTGATGAATCTTAATTTAAAATCTGATGAGATATCTTTTGAGATTATTAGTGCTGAAAAAATTGCTCTTCAACAACAAAAAGAGGCAATTACAAAAGGAGATCAATCTCAATCTAAAGAGGATAAAGTTGAAACAGAGTCATCATATATTTTAAAATCTGATGAGATGATGTGGAAATTTAATGGTGAGTATTGGATTGATGAGATTGATAATTATCGCTCATTCCTTCAAGGAAAATGTCCTAAATAGTCATCAAATATAGAGATAGTTATATCAATATATCCCAATTAGTTAATAAATTATTAGTTAAAATCTCTAGTAAATCAAAATCATACTATTTATTTAAATAAAAAATATATAAAATGGGGAGATTAGATTATACAAAATTGGTATAATTTATATTTTTATTGAAAACATAGCATTAATTCTGATATATTAATAGGTGCTAAATAGTTTTTAGTTTCTGAATTTTTGTAAAAATATAGAAAGGAGAGATATGGGAGAGGAGTTTTTAAAAAGACAAATAGAGTTTTCATCATCTATTGATGATTCAATTGAGTCTTGCCAAAGATATCGCCTTGGTTTAAAAGAGTCTTTGAAAAAAATATTAGAGGTTGCAAAAGAGGAGTTGAATCTTGATTCTATTTTTATATTTACTTATGATGAGAAACTAAAAAAAAGATTTTTTTTCCTTGGTGAAGAGAATACTCCATTCAAATATAATCTTTATGAGTATATTAATTTAATGGATAGTGTTTATGTTGAAAAAAATGGAAAAGATATATATGTTCAACCATTAGATATATTTGGTGAGAAGATAGGGGTTATTGGTTTTATCGCATCAAATAGTAATCAGGAGGAGTTAACAATACTTCTTGATACATTTGCAGAGGAGTTAGATAACTATCTATATCAAGTGATTCATGAAAGAAAAAAACAGTTTTTAATAACAAAGTTAAATGAGGCAATTAGAAAACAGGTTTTTAATGATGGATTAATTGAGGCGATTGATATTCTTTATGATGTGATTCCATTTTGCAAACTCTCTTTGATTTATCAAGATAATTCGATTTATGAAATTGGATACAAAATATTTGATAAAACAGAACTACTATTTGATTATACAAACTCTCAAAAACATTCAAAAGAGTTAAGGGAGTTAGAGCAATATGATGCCAATTTTGTTGAAAAAAATTTTAAAACAGATAAATCAATAATATTTCCAATAAAAAATAACTCTTTAGAGCAGGAGAATATTGGATTTGTTTTTATTGAACCAACAGATAAAAAGTTTCAAACATATGAGATAGATCTTTTTAGAATATTTTCAGAGATTGTAAACTATAGACTTGTTGATTTTCATAGAGAGCAAAAGATACTAAGAAGATTTTTTTCACAAGATATAACTTCAAGACTATTATCAGACCCAGAGTATAATAAAAAGTATCTCTCTCCACGAGTTCATGAGGTTGCAATACTATTTTCAGATATAAATAGTTTCACGAAAATTAGTGAGCAGATATTGCAGAAGCCAGAGTTAATTGGTCATTTTGTTGATTATTGGTCAAAACTTGTTGTTGATATTGTTTTTAAGAATGGTGGAGTGTTTGATAAGATGGTTGGAGACTGTGTTATTGCCCATTTTGGACCTCCTTTTTTTGAAAACTCTCCAACAGAGATGATAAAAAATGCTTTGAAGGCTGCAAAAGAGATTCAGGAGGCAACAATATCAATGATTGATAATCCAGATTTTAAAAAAATCAAAGATAGTGCTTTAATCAAAGGTATGGGAGTTGCAACAGGAATCAATTTTGCTCCATTAAATGTTGGATTTTTTGGTCAAAACGCAGATTATACAGGTTTTTCAAGTGGAATGAACAATACTGCGAGATTGCAATCGCTTGCAACATTCAGAGAGACATTGATAATGAGAAATGCGAAAAATATTATATCAGTTTCAACAGATGATTTTGTAAAATCTCTTAAATTCAGTGAAGAGAAAAACGCAATGGTTAAAAATGTTGCAGAGCCATTAAGATATCATCATGTTATTTTCTAACTATTTTTAAATCTATATCAATATCACAAAGAGATATCTGTTTTATTCATTTTTTTGTCGGGAACAAAAATTTTTGTTCCTTACAGATTTTTCTGCTAATCAAAAAAACTTAAATTCATACCTGAAAGAATCAAATAATTTATCTAGTTGAGTATTAAAATATTATATTTATTAAAAAAAAAATTATT
>JAFGXH010000196.1 GCA_016936735.1 bacterium | reverse complement strand
CCATTGCTTTTTTCTTTACAGATATATGGCCTAAAACCATATTATTTATTCCATCTGCCATAACTTTATAGGCATTTTGAAATTTTTGAGAATCAATTAATATATCAATATCTCCTTTATCATGTTCATCAGACATATGGTTCATCTCTTTAATTAAGTTATTTAATATCTCAATTAAAGCATTAATGCTATTTTTTATTTGATTGAAATCCCCTTTACAATCCTCTTTAATTGGTTCTGGAATATTACCTATTGAAATTTTACTAAGATAATCAAAAGTTAAGTCTATGGGCTTCACAAAAGTTTCTGTGAGGCTATTTAAAGATGTTAAAAGATTTTTCCACCCACCCAAAAACATAGATGACTCAGTTCTAAACGAAAGATTACCCTTTTGAATCTCCATAATTGTTTGATTAATTGAGTTTTCAACAGATTTTATTGTTTCAACACTTTTTTTCAAAGAGATTAATAGTTTATCCTCTCTTGAACGCTCTTGAATATTAATAGAAAAATCTCCATCAGAGATTTTTTGAGCAATATTTATGATTATTTTATTTGCATCAATCAAACTATTAAGATTATTTTTAATCTCATTAAAATCTCCTTTATAATCATCTGTGATTTTTTGTGGAATATCTCCTCTTGAAATTCGTTCAATATACTCTGCTGTAACATTTATTGGTTTTACAAATGTATCTATTAGTAGATTAATAGATTCTATAATTGAATAAAACTCCATAATTGTTTTGTTTTCATTTAACCTTTTATCTAAAACTCCATCAACAATGTTTTTTATTGCATCATTAATCATGCTTGTTGTATTTTTAATACTTTTATTGATTCCTTTTGAGACAAAATAGATCAGTATGATAATTAGTAGTATTATAGGGAGAATAATTAGTATAAAAGATATAATATCATTTGATAGAGTGTTTATATCTTTTTTCAAATCAATAACCATTCTATGATTATTTTTTTCAATAACTTTGCTAATATCATCAATTACCTTTGTTATATTTCCCCAAAAGTCATTGTAAGATATTTCAAAATTACCTTGATTTGCTTTTAAAATAACCATTGATAAATATTGATTAACTTTTATCCAAGAATCTGTTTTAGGTATTTTGTTTAAGAGTTCTAATTCATCTTTGTGTAAAATAAGAGTTGGAGAATTTATATAAGAGTTTATATTTGACTTTAATGTCAATAATAACTCTATCTCTTGCATTGTTATTGCCTCATTTCTTACTATAATTGATGTTAAATTTGCTCTTAAAAGTCCAGTTTGTTCTTTTGTTATTAGTAGTAAAAGATTAGTTGTTAATTTTTTCCCATAACCTCTTGTTGTTTTTGCATTTGAGATATCTTTTTGTAGTGTGATTAAAGAGTTAATGATTGTTGCATAATCATTAATTGCTTTTTCTCTTAAAGAGATGTTTTTAATTTTATATTTATCACGAATAGTAGTTAACCTCTCCAATTCATTCAAAAAATACTCTTTTTTAGAAATACTACTATTTTCTAAAGATTTTTTCCAATCATCAATTTTAGAGTTACTATTTTCTCTTGCAACTCCTACTTCACTAAGATCTCCACCACCACTTAAATAAACTGCAGTTTTACCACGTTCTTTTTGTAGCTCTCCAATTAATATCGAAGTTTTTTCAGATAAATCAACATTTAATGACATTTGTTGTAAAATTGTTTTCTCTTTTAACATATCAACAACATTTTTGTAAGTTAAAAAAATTGTTGTTATCATAGGAATTAAAGCAATAATTATAATTTTGTGTAAAATTTTAATATTTTTCATATTAAACTCCAAAAATTTTAATCTTTATCGGAATATTTATAACATTATTTAATCTAAAATAGGCTACTTTATTAAATTTTCTGTTTTTTACTAAAAAAATAAAAATTAAGTAAAAATAATAAAGAGTTTTAGATTCAGATTAGAATGAGGGATAATTTTTTTGAAAATTATTTAGAATTTAATTTTTAGTGGCATGTTCGCAATTGAAATGGCTATGTCAAAAATGGAATGTGGCATGTTTGCCATTGAAATGGCTATGTCAAAAATGGAATGTGGCATGTTCATCATTGAAATGGCTATGTCAAAAATGGAATGTGGCATGTTCGCCATTGAAATGCCCATGTCAAAACTGGAATGTGGCATGTTCATCATTGAAATGCCCATGTCAAAACTGGAATGTGGCATGTTCACCATTGAAATGGCTATGTCAAAAGTGGAATGTGGCATGTTCGTCATTGAAATGCCCATGTCAAAACTGGAATGTGGCGTTTCTACAGTCATAGAGCTATTAAAATAGTTTTACATACTTAATATATTAATTGATATTTACTCTTTTTAGATTAATTTAATACTTTTTCAGGACAAAATATTAGTAAATATCTTTGAATATTTTTAATCTTTTAATAATTTTTATATTAAAAATAAAAAAATATAATAAATTGGTTTTAATTTTATATTGAAACTTGACTGATTTAAAATCTCTATGTTATAATCAGTAGACTGAATATTGGAGTTGTTATGGCAAAAAAAGGGGTAAAAATCATTGTTGTTGGAGGGGGACTTGCAGGAGCAATGGCTGCAATTAAAGTTGCTGAATCTGGTTATGATGTTGATTTAGTGGCTCTTCTTCCAGTTAAAAGGGCTCATAGTGTTTGTGCTCAAGGTGGAATTAATGCTGCATTAGATACAATGGGTGAGGGTGACTCTATTTGGGAACACTTTGATGATACAATTTATGGTGGTGATTTTCTTGCAAATCAGGAGTTACCATATCAAATGACAAAAGCAGCTCCTGGAATAATTATGATGTTTGATAGAATGGGGGTTCCTTTTACCAGAACATCTGAGGGAAGGCTTGATGCACGTCGTTTTGGTGGAACTAAAAAAAGAAGAACATATTTTTCAGGAGCCTCAACAGGTCAACAGCTTGAGTATTCACTTGATGAACAACTTCGTAGATTAGAGGCAGGAAATATATTTGGTGCAGGAAAATTAACAAAATATGAGTATTTTGATTTTCAATCTGTTGTAATGGATAGTAATGGTGTTGCAAGAGGTATTATTGCACTCAATTTAAAAAATATGACACTTCAGATAATGAAGGCAGATGCTGTTCTTCTTGCAACTGGTGGCCCTGGAATGATTTATGGAAAATCAACAAACTCTATTGAGAATCATGGAACAGGTGCAGGAGCAATATTGGCTCAAGGTGGTTATTATGCAAATGGTGAATTTATACAAATTCATCCAACAGCAATGATTGGTGATGATAAACTTCGTTTGATGTCTGAATCTGCTCGTGGAGAGGGGGGACGTATTTGGGTTCCAAAAGATAAATTTAATAAAACTGCTCCAGAGGATATTCCTGAAAAAGATAGAGACTATTTTCTTGAAAGAATGTATCCAGCCTATGGGAATTTAGTTCCTCGTGATGTTGCTTCAAGAGCTATTTTTCAAGTTTGTGTTGATGAAAATAGTGGTATTAATGGAGAAAGAAAAGTTTATCTTGACTTAACAGAGAAAGCAACAGGAATCCCAGAGGAGAGATTAAGAAAACGTTTGGGGGCAATTGTTGAGATTTATGAGAAATTTGCAGGAGATAATCCAGCAAAAAAACCAATGATTATATATCCTGGGATTCATTATTCTATGGGGGGGATTTGGATCGATTATAATCACATGACATCTATTCCAGGTGTTTTTGCAGCTGGAGAGGCAGATTATCAATATCATGGTGCAAATAGATTAGGTGCAAACTCTCTTCTTTCGGCAACTTTTGGTGGTCTTTATGCTGCCCCAAAAATTGTTGAATATGTTGAAAAATTACCAACATTAAGTTCAACAACATCAGACTCAATTTTTCAATCTGAATTAAAAAGAGTTGAATCTCTTTATGATGGTTATAAAAAATCGGCTGGTTCAGAGAATGTTTTTCAGATTTTTGATGAGATGGGTGAGATTATGTCCACTTATGTTCATATTGTTAGAACAGAGGAGGGATTAAAAAAAGCTGAAGTTGAACTTCAAAAACTCCAAGAGAGATATAAATCGATAGGCTTGAATGATAAAAAATTTGGAAACTATAATCTTGAACTACAGATGTCATATCATCTTGGTTTAATGTTGAATATGGCAAGAGTTATAACAAAAGGGGCTCTTTTAAGAAAAGAGAGTCGTGGAAGTCATTTTAGACGTGATTTTACAGAGCGTAATGATGATGAATTTTTGAAAACAACAAAAGCAAAAATTGGCTCAAATGGAGAACCTATTATTGAGTATGAGGATGTTGATATAAAATATATAAAACCAAGAAAAAGAGATTATACAAAAGATAAATAGGGGGAGTGATGAGTGAAAAAGTGATTTTTAAAATCAAAAGGCAACTTTCAGAAAAAGATTCTCCCTATTGGGAGGAGTTTGAGCTTCCTATAACAGATAAACTGAATGTTGTCTCTGCTTTAATGAAAATTCAGAAAAATCCAGTAACAAAATCTGGTAAAAAAACAGAGCCTGTTAATTGGGAGTGCTCCTGTTTAGAGGAGGTTTGTGGCTCTTGTACAATGTTGATAAATGGAAAAGTTCGTCAAGCATGTACAGCTTTAATTAAAAATATTTTAAAAACCTCTAAATCAAATACTATAATATTAGAGCCAATGAGTAAATTCCCTGTTGTGAGAGATTTACAAGTTGATAGACAACGAATGTTTGATAATTTGATTCAGATTAAAGGTTGGACTCCACTTGATGGAGCATTTCATCATCAAGAGGTTGTTATATCAGAGAGAAAATTTACAGATCATGAGTTGGAACAGATAAAATTGGATGCTGTTATTTTTAATCCAGAAACAAAAACAATAAAAGAGGCTGGTTCATACATAACAAGAGATTTAGCTCCTCAACAACCACCTAAAAAAGCAGATTTAAGATATACACTTTCTGAGTGTATGACATGTGGTAGTTGTGTTGAGGCCTGTCCACAGGTTAAAAATACACCTAATGCTTTTATTGGAGCTGCAATTATATCTCAAGCAAGATATTTTAATCTTCATCCACAGGGAGAGTATTTAAAAGAGGATAGGGTAGAGGCATTGATGGAGGATAATGGTTTAGCAAACTGTGGAAATGCTCAAATTTGTGTAAAAGTTTGTCCAAAACATATTCCATTAACAGAGTCAATTGTTGATATGATGGGAGAGGCAACCTCTCGTGCCTTTTGGGGATGGCTAAAAAAATAGACTATATATTTCTCTATTTTTTTAGAATAGTATTAATCTCATTTTTATAAATATCAAAAAGTTTTGTTGAAAACTCAAATTTTTGATTTTTTTTGTATATTTGAGCAAGCTCTTTGATTGCTTCATCTTTATTTACCATCAAAAAGATATGAATATAAGTATCTGTTATATAATCCTCTTTAGGACCTAATTGAAGAGATATTTGAATAACTTTAAATGCTTTTTCATAATCTTTTTTGAATGAGTATAGAAACCAAGCATAATCATTGTATTTTGATTCTGTATCCTTCTCTCTCTCATCTAAAAAACCATTCTCTTCTGCAAGATTATAGTATTTTTCACACCCTTCATTATCTCCAAGTCTAAAATAGCAATCTGCAATATCTGCATATAGAAGAGGGTGTTCTAATCCATCAAGTGCCTTAAAATAGCTAATTAATGCAGCTTTTGGATTATCTGTATGTAAATCACTCCCTTTGTCCCAAAAATTCTCATATTTATTTCCCATAAAAAATCCCCTAAAAAATAGAGATTTATTATAACCGTTTTTTATATAAATTAAAATATATTTTTTGAGGTATT
>JAFGXH010000195.1 GCA_016936735.1 bacterium | reverse complement strand
TTTTTTAATTTTATTTAGTTTTTAATTTGAACTATAATTGAGGCCTATGAATATATTATATGGTTTAATAATATTTTTACAAACATTGGTTGTAAATCAGAGTGCAACAGAGGATGAACAATTCATTAGAGCATATCTTTCAAAAACTAAATTCTATTCAGAAATTGAGACTCCTGATAAATTTATTGAAAGATTTGATAAAAGTATTGTTGATATTTTAACAGGAAAAAAACTAGAGGCTGAGATTATTGATTATCAATTAACAAATAGTTATATTCAGCTTAAATATATGGCGAAATATCTTCTTGAGATTATTGAGAAAAATACATTAATAAAAGAGGATTATAATAGAGAACAGCTCTGTAACTCATTATTAAAAACATCTCCAAAACTACCATATGGATACTATTGTAAAGGCGATTACTATTTTAGTAAAAGTAAAATAGCCTTTTGGAAATATATTCCTAATTATCTTAAAGGTGCACTACAGGTTTGGAATACTGGAGTTTTAAGTGAGATTGCAATTACTCAAATAATCTATTTCTTATCAATATCATTTTTAATTTTCTCTTTAATATTCATTGTTTATGGTTTTAGACTACTTTTTAATGATATAAAGCAGATATTTCAGAAAAAATTTACACCAATAAACTCAACTCTTCTTGCATTAATTGTAATAACTACTCCTCTTATTTTACCATTTGATTCAATTTATATTTTTTTAGGATATGTTGCAGTAATCTCCTCATATTTTCATAAAAAATTTCTAATATCAACAATAGTAATAATATTAACCCCATATATTATTTTTATACTGATTCAAACTCATTATAAAAAACATCAACCATTATCTCAAATAGATCAAATTGCTTATGAATCTGTTTTTTATGATTATCCATTATCTGATTCTGAAACAAAAATGTTAAAAGAGAATAACTCTCTATTATCTCAAGTGGCAATTGCAAAAAAACTTAAGAATAGTGGTGATTTTGAGGGAACACTCTCTACTTATGAAAAGATTTTACAAACTCACAAAATGGATTTTATTTATAATAATATGGCAAATCTTCTTTTCTATTTAAAAAAAGAGAAGGAGGCTTTAGAAAACTATAAAGCTGCAATAACTTTAAATCCTAAAAACTCTTTATACTACTATAATTTAAGTAAGGCCTACTATCGATTAGGACAAAAAAGTAATGGAGATACATTTAGAAAGCTTGCAAAAGAGAGCTCTAACTCTGTTTCTCTTTGGGATACTATGAGTTCATTTCATACAAATAGATATCTTTTGGACTATTTCCCAACGATGGAGGTTTTTAGAGATGGTGAGATAAAAGAGGATTTCGCCGAAAATTGGATATCTGCCTATCTTTTTAAATGGAATAGGAATAGCTATTTTTTCTCTCTTGTAGTTATAGTGTTTGCCCTTTTAATATCAAGAGTTTTATTAAGAAAAATGATATTTGGTCGTTATTGTTCAAAATGTGGAGTCTCAATGAATGAGTTGGATGCTCCAATTGAGAAAAGCACACTCTGTTTGGAGTGTTATCATATTCTTAACTCAAGAGGCAATTTAGACCAACAAAAACTTCATCTAAAAGAGAAGCAGATTCGTTTTTATCGTAATATATCAAAAAAATTGGCGTTAGGTTTAAATATCATACTCCCTGGAGCCCCTTTAATATATAAAAGATCATCAATTTCAGCCTCACTAATTCTATTATATCATATATTTTTTATATCTGGATTGATATTTTTCAAAGATTGGAGTTCATTAGTTAATACTGCAACTCTGATTTTTATTCTTTCAATATTTTTAATTCCAGAGGCTCTTTTTTATGTTATTTCATTTATAATACTTAACAAAAAAACTCATATATCATAAATTAGTTATAAAAAAAATAGATCAATAGCCTGATTTATTAATTGAAATGCTCGAAATTAACTTGCTGAATATTTACAATATTTATAATTTTTCAAGTGATATTGATGAGTATCGGGTTGATATTTAAAATTTTCCAAGTGAAATTGATGAGTATCAGGTTGATATTTATAATTTTCCAAGTGATATTGATGTGTATTGGGTTGATATTTATAATTTTTCAAGTGATATTGATGAGTATTGGGTTGATATTTATAATTTTCCAAGTGATATTGGTGTATATCGGGTTGATATTTATAGTTTTCCAAGTGATATTGGTGAGTATCGGGTTGATATTTACAGTTTTCCAAGTGAAATTGGTGAATATTAGGTTGATATTTATAAGTTTTCAAGTTATATTTATTAATATTTGTTAGAAAAAAATAGTTTTTTATTTTTTTTATAAATTAATAGGAGAGAAGATGGATTTTAATAGTGATAAATATATTGATTGGCTTTTAAAAATGGTTCCATATGATTGGAAACCAACAGAGGATAATTTAAAAGAGTTAAATGAGAATTTAAAAAAAGAGCCAATATTTTATCCATTAGAGATAGTTGATAAAATTGTGATACATCATGCAGAGATTGAGTCTGGAAATAGAGACTATTATGCTTGGTTTCATCGAGGGATAAGAGGTTGGAGTGATGTTGGATATCATTTTATTATTGGAAATGGTGTTGACCATTTAAGTATTGATGGAGAGATTGAGATTGGTAGAGAGTTAAATATTCAGGGTGCTCATGTAAAAAATCATAATAATCATACAGTTGGAATCTGTTTAGTTGGTAATATGGATAATCATAAACCAACAGATAAACAGATGGAGTCTCTTTTAAATCTTTTAAAAAAACTGTTTGATAGATTTTCATTATCAAAAGAGTCTATTTGTGGCCATCGTGATTTTGATGGTGTAACAAAAAGTTGTCCTGGTAAATTTATTGATATTGAAGAGATTAAAGGGATGTTGTAATATTTTTTTATTTTGTGGAGATGTGAAGAAAGAAAAATTGCCAGATTATATGATTATGAAACAGTTACTATTTATATTTATTTTACTATTAACATCTTGTCAAACAGTTGAAAAACATGAAAAAAATAGTTTTTTCAATGACAAAGTAAATAGGTTTATTGAAAAATATTATGGAAAAATAGAGGATAAAAAAGATTTTTCAATATCTGTAAAATATATATCTCCCTTTCAATATTATAGTAATATTGGATTAGGAGAAGAGGATAATCATTATTTTAGTGAATATTTTAAAAAAGAGTTTGATAAAGGTGGAGAAACAAATTCAATTTACCAAATGTTATCTATAGATAAAAAACAGTTTGATAAATTAATAAAGAATAGTGATTATAAAGGAGATTTTTTTGAAAAGCAGATTCAAATAAATATAAAAAAGGTAATAAATTTAAAAAAAGATTTTGCTGGAAATATTATCAAAATATATAGAGATTATGATTTTTTTATTGATAATAATAGTTCTCTCTTTGTTGTAAAGGATTTAAAAATAAAAGAGTATATACATCATCCCAAAACTGTTTTTGAAAGATTAAATAATTGGTATTATTTATACAAAGATAATATATATTTTGAGCATGAAAATTTTGATATTAACTCAATAAAAGCCTTAATAAAGAATATTTTATTATCAATAGATTTTTATTTTGATAATAGTGATATTATTATAATGGAAATGGATGATTATTATGAGATTAAAATAGATTATCTTAAATTCATATTTAATAAAAT
>JAFGXH010000194.1 GCA_016936735.1 bacterium | reverse complement strand
TACTCGAAAAATCTACCCTCAAAAAAAATGATAAAACAGATATAAAATAAAAGATAATATTTGTAGTCTAATCAATAGAGTTTTTTTAATACTATTTGAATTGAATATTTTTATAAACTCTGTTAGAATAATATGGTTTTGTGGAGGTTTATTATGTTTATTTTTAATATTTTATTTTCACTATCTCTTTTATTGTGTCCACTTCATGGTAATCATGATGAACATGATTCTCATCATCATGAGCATTCTGATGATGAGATTGAGAATTCCCATCCATTTTTAAAAATAGTAAAAAATGAAAATATTGAGCTTATTGAAAGATTTATTAAAGATAAAGGGGTTAATTTTCAAGATGGTAATGGAATAACTCCACTTATGACATCTGCTGCATTTGGAAAAGAGAAAAGTTTTGAATTTTTACTTAAACATGGAGCAGATGTTAATAAAATAGATAATAATGGCTCAACAGCTCTTACTGCTGCATCTTTTAATGGAAATTTAAATATTATTGAAAAATTAATAAAAAGTGGTGCTGAAATAGATCATCAAGACTCAAAGGGGTATACAGCTCTTTTGGTTGCATCAACTGTTGGAAAAAAAGATGTAGTCGATTTTTTATTAAAAAATGGTGCAGATGTAATGTTGGCTGATAAACAGGGATATACACCTATTGTTGGTTCAATAATGCGAAAAAATATTGATGTTATAAACTCTCTTATAACAAAAATAGATTTAAAAAAGGAGAAATCTCTTATTATTCTTGCATCAATGTTTTTAAGTAAAGAGATTATTGCTGAATTTTTAGATAGGGGTGCTGATATAAATTATGTTGATGGTAATAATAGAAATGCACTTTTTGCTGCAATAAATAATAAAAATTTTGATGTTGCAAAATTTCTGATTTCAAAAAAAATAGAGTTGAATATTCAGGATAAAAATGGACATACTCCACTTTTTATAGCCTCTTTTTTAGCTGAAAAAGATTTGATATCTTTTTTAATTAAAAATGGTGCAGATAAAACTTTAAAAGATAATTCTGGAAAAACAGCTATCGAATATCTTCCTAAAAATAGAGATGATTTAAAAAATATATTCTAACTATTGAGGTCCAAATGAAAATTATAAAAAAACTTTTATACCTATCTTTTTTTCTATTATTGATGAGCTTCTCTTATCAACAAAAATCGGTAAAAATTAATAAAATTGATATTGTTGCAGAGATTGCTGATGATGATGAAAAAAGAGGTTTTGGTTTGATGTATAGAGATTCACTTTGTGAAAATTGTGGAATGCTTTTTATTTTTGATGAGATTGATTTTCACTACTTTTGGATGAAAAATACTCTTATACCACTTGATATGATATTTATTGATGAAGAGTATAAAGTTGTTGGAATAGTAAAAAAAGCGGAGCCTCAAACTCTTATCAGTAGATTTGTAAAAACTCCATCAAAATATGTGCTTGAGGTTAATGGTGGTTTTTGTGAAAAAAATGGTATATCTGTAGGTGATTTAGTCTCTTGGGAGTAGTTTTTGAATATATTAATAACAGGTGGAAGTAGAGGTATTGGTTTTGATGTTGTTAAAAAACTCTCATCAATGAATCACTCAATAACAGTTATCTCTAGAACAGAGGGATTTTTGTCAACTCTTGAAAATAGTAACATTGAATGGATTGAAACAGATTTATCTAAAGTTGAGGAGTATGAAAAGCTAACTGAAAAACTAAAAAATAGATATTTTGATGTTTTTATTAGTAATGCAGGTGGTGGTGCTCACTCAAAAATTCAACATATCACTCAAAAAAAGATAAATGAGGCAATAAATCTTAATTTAAATGCCCCAATATTTATAACATCAATAGTTTCAAAAGAGATGATTCAGAGAAAATCTGGAATAATAATATTTATATCCTCAATTCATGGATTAAAAGGTAATCCAAACTCCTCTCTTTATAGTTCAAGTAAATTTGCAATAAGAGGTTTTGCAGAATCTTTATATGAGGAGTTAAAAAAACATTTTATAAAAATTACAACAATCTATCCAGACTATGTAAACACTTCACTTTTACCATCAGGAGTTTCTGATAGAGACAAAATGCTCTCTTCTGAAGATGTTGCTGATGTGATATGTAAAGTGATTGATTTACCTAAAGGGGTTGTTATTAAAGATTTAACTCTCTCATCTCTATATTACTCTTAATTAAATTAACAAACTCAATATCATGAGATATTACTATTTGTGTAACTCCAGAGCATTTTTTATGTAGAATTAATTGCAAAATTCTCTCCTTTAACTCTCTATTTAATCCAACAGTTGGTTCATCATAAAGAACTATTTTAGGAGAGTGTAAAATTGATGCACAAATAGAGACTCTTCTTTTTTCACCATAACTTAATGTGTGTGGAGAGTTTTTTAAAAGTGAGTTTAAATTAAAATGTTCAATCCAAATATCATCAACTTTCTCAAGATTTAGTTTTTTTGATGTATAAAAAATCTCCTCTTCAACACTATCTGCAAAAAACATTGTATCTGGATTTTGTGGAATATAACCAATATCTTTTGAAAGAAAACAGCCCTTTTTGATTTTTTTTCCATCTATTGAAATTTTTCCTTTATTTGGTTTATAAATACCCATAATAAGGGTAAAAAGTGTTGTTTTTCCTACTCCATTTAATCCTTTTAATAAAACTAAATCATTTTCAAAAATTTTAAATGAGAAATTTTTAAAAAGCTCTCTATTTTTATATGAAAAAGATATATTTTCTATATCAATTAAAAGTTTTTTTTCTAAATTATTAAGTATATTATTTCTTTTATTATTTATATGGATTTTATTATTTTGTTGATTATTATTTAGATTATCTAATTTTTCAGAACTCTCTATTACAACCATTTTATCACTTACATCTCTTAAAAACTCTAAATTATGGTCTGCAATAATAACAGTCAAGTCCCCTCTATTTTTTATAAACTCCTCTATTTTTTTTATACCACTATAATCACTATATTGTGTTGGTTCATCAAGAATCATAATTTTTGATTTAGATATAATTGTTGATAAAAAGGCTATTTTTTGCCCCTCTCCACCAGATAACTTATTGCTATCTTTATATAATATATCAAAAATATTATGTTTTTTTGCAAAATTCTCAATATCATCTTTGGTTGGAATATCTTCTGTTTTTGCAAAAGAGAAAAAAAACTCCTCAAATGGATTTTTCCCAAGCAGTTGATAAAGTGGGTTTTGAAACATTAAAGAGATCTCTTTAAAACTAAAATTACGAATAATCTCACCATTAATAGATAAAGATGGTTGTTTAAAACCTGCTAATGCTAAAAGAAGTGATGTTTTTCCTGAACCAGAAAATCCCTGAATTCCAAGAGTTTCACCCTGTTTTAATTTAAATGATATATTACTAAATAGTTTTCTATTATCAATCTCAATAGATAATGAGTTAACAATTAGTATCTCTTTTTCAGACATATTTTTTACTTCTTTTTAATTAAAAATGAACATACCCTTTAGGTTCAAGAGAGTCTCCTTTAGTTGAAATCAAAATTTTTTCATCTATTATATATCCACAACAAACTATTGGTAAATTAAGTTTTTTTGCAATATTTAAAATAGTCTCTTTATCTGTTGAAGAGGTGAATAAGGGAATAAAATCCTCTCCCCCATTTAATATATATTTAAGAGGATTGTCTCCATATTTATCAACCTCATTAAAAAATATCTCATCATAAAAAGAGTCTAAATCAATAACTGCTCCAACATTAGATTGATTTAGAATATGAGATAAATCATTTAAAAAACCATCACTAATATCAATCATACTCTCTACTTTTATACTATTAAAAAGAGATAAATAGTTAAAATCTATATTAGGCTTAATATGATAATTTTTAAATAGTGGATTTTTAATCCCTTTTAATAAAAGCGAAAGTGCAAATGAGCTATACCCTAAAGAGCCACAATAATATATATTATCTCCAACTTTTGCTCCAGAACGATATATTGGATTATCAGAATAACCAATCATTGTTACAGATGATAACCATAAATTTTCAGATGATGTTGTGTCACCACCAATTAGATCAATTTTATACTCTTTATTTATTTTTTCAATCTCTTCAGGAAGATTCTCTAATATATTGCTTTGATTTTTAGGTACTGTAAGATTTAATAAATAGTGAGATGGTTTTCCATTCATTGCCAATATATCACTTAAATTTACTAATATTGATTTAATAATTGCCTCTATGGGAGAGAAGTACTCTAATTTAAAATGAGTATTCTCTACTAATGTATCTGAGCATAATAGCTGATTTTCAATAACAGCTGCATCATCTTTTATTCCAGCTCTAATATCTCTATTTAATGGAATATTTTTTAATTTTTCAATAAATTGAAACTCATTCATCTATATAAATCCTTTTTAAAGCAAAATCTTATAACATATAAAAAAAATGTTGGCAATTAATTATGGCAACTTATAAAACTATT
>JAFGXH010000193.1 GCA_016936735.1 bacterium | reverse complement strand
TTAGAGTATGATTTATCTTTTTTTTAAGTCATGAGTAATTTAATATACCACACAGTTATAATATTACAAGCGGTTCTACTTGTAATACTATTTTTTCGTCCACGAAAAGAGAAAATTGTTGTTCAAACTGAGATAAAACCTATTACAAAAGCACCTTTAGAGGATAATAAAATAAAAGAGATTAAAAATAGTCTGAATGAAAGATTAAAACAGTCTCAACAATTGGATAGTTCAAAAACAGAAAACTCTGGAATAAAAGATATTCTTGATGAGGAGAGAATATATATTGTTTTAGAGGGGGGAAATAGTGCTGTTTGGGATATAGATTTTATCTCTGATATCTGCTATTTTAGCCCAAGATACTATACAATGCTTGGATTTGAACCCAATGAGTTTCCTGCGAAATTTGATGAGTGGTTTAATTTAGTTTATGATGATGATAAAGAGATTGTTTCTGAAATTATTAAACAACATAGAGAAAATAGAATAAAACAGTTTGAAGTTGAATTTAGAATGGTAACCAAGTTTAAAACTTTGCGTTGGATTTTAGGAAAAGGAAAAATAATAAAAAGAGATAAAAATGGTGAACCAATAAGAATGGTTGGAACAAATACAGATATAACCGATTGGAAAAACTCAATAATAGCTCTGAATGAGAGTAAAGAGAGATATTTTGAACTACTTGAAACACTACCAATGGGACTTGTTGTTCTTATTGATAAAAAATGTCAATTTGCAAATCCAAAAGCGGCACAGATATTAAAGTCTGAAAAAATAGATTTTTTAATGGGAAGAGAGATTTTTTCTGAAGTATATCTTTCAGAAATTGAAAATGGACCATTAGAGATTAAAATTCCAACAATAGATAATAAATCTATGATAGATTTAGAGTTATCTATATCAAAAATAAAATTCCAGCAGGAGAATGGATTACAGATTCTTTTTCAAGATATCACATCAAAAAAGATATTAGAAAATAATCTATTACAATCACAAAAAATGGAGGCAATTGGAAAATTGGCTGGTGGAGTTGCCCATGACTTCAATAATATTTTAACAACTATTCTTGGTTATTCAGAACTTATACTATCAAAAGAGACTCTTGCTGATGATTTAAAAGATAATATAACAGAGATAGAGCAATCAGCAAAACGGGCAGCATCATTAACTCATCAACTTCTTGCATATAGTAGAAAACAGATTTTAAAACAGGAGCTTTTAGATTTTAATCAGATTATTGTGAATATGAAAAAAATGTTAGCCCCATTAATTGGAGAAAAAATAGTATTAAATATAAAACTAGAGGATAATATACCTTCTATAAAAGGGGATAAGCATCAAATAGAACAGATTATTATGAATCTTGTTGTAAATGCAAAAGATGCAATGCCTAATGGTGGTAAATTAGATATTATTACAAAAACAGAGAATTCTTCTATTATTTTAGAGATAACAGATAATGGACAAGGGATAAAATCGGAAGATATCCCATATATATTTGAACCATTTTATACAACAAAAGAGACAGGAAAGGGAACTGGACTTGGTCTCTCTGTTGTTTATGGTATTGTTAATCAACATAATGGTTCAATAAGTGTAAGTAGTGTTTTAGATAAAGGAACAGTTTTTATTGTTAAATTCCCTATTGTTGAAAAAGAGAGAGTTGATAATTTTCAAAAAATATCAACACCAATAAAACCAATTAAAGAACTCTCCAGTTTCCAAAACAATACAACTATAACTATTCTTCTTGTTGAGGATGAGGAGAGTGTATTGAATTTAACATCTTTAATATTAAAGAAAAATGGTTTTAATATTTTAAAAGCAAAAAATTTTGCTGAAGCAAAAAACTTAATAGACACAGATAAAGAGATTACAATTCTTTTTTCTGATATTGTTTTACCAGATGGTTCTGGAAAACAGGTTGCAACATATTTTATAAACCAAAGAGATAATCAAAATATTCTGTTTACAAGTGGATATACAGATGAACCAGAGGAGAACTTATCATTAAATGGAACAAATTATCCATTTATTTTAAAACCATACTCAATAGATAATCTTCTTTGTAAACTTTCTGAAATTATCAAAAAAATATCATAAAAACTCTTTTTTCACTAAAAATATTGAGTTCATAGTTATTTTAATAAAAAATAGTATAAAAAATACTTCATACAATTATGAGTGAATAGTAATATTATAAAAAATATCTTGAATTTTTCCTTAATGAATCATAAAATAGCTATTTATTTTGGTAATATTATGGCTACCTGTTCACTTTGTGGAGATAGAAAATATAGATTAGAGATTCGAGATGGTCTATCTTTTGCAGCTCCCTGCTCCTGTATTGAAAAATGTACTATCTGTAATGGATTGGGATTTATTAATATTGAAATTGATGGTTATCGATATCTTAAAAAATGTAGTTGTAAAACAAAAAAAGATAGATATCACTACTATAATCTAGCAGAGATTCCAGCAAAATATAATAATAGTGCCTTTAATAACTTTAAAATTAATGATTTTGATAGAAATATTAGCGAGACACAAAAATATGTTTTATCAAGTCTGAATACATATATTAAATTTTTTGAGGCCGATTCAAAAGGACTTATTTTGTATGGTTCAAGTGGTGTAGGAAAAACTCATCTATTAATATCAACACTAAAATCGATTATTCTTGATAAAGGGTTTAGTGGACTATATATAGATTTCACACAATGGGTTAAAAGATATAAAATCCAACTCTCAATAAAAGACTCTTTTGTTGCATTAGAGATGATGAGTTTTGCTCAACAGGTCTCAATATTAGTTGTTGATGAGTTTGGAAAAAATCTAACTGATTATGATATATCTATTTTTGAAGAGATATTTCAAAGTCGTTATAATCAAAAAAAACCAACACTAATTGGAACAAACTATGAGTTTACTCAAAATAATGATGGTGAGTTTATTGGAAAAGTGTTATCATCATCTTTATATTCCCGTTTAAGAGATTTTCAATCTTTTGAACTATTAAAACTATCTGGTGATGATTATAGATTAGGATAATAAATAAAGAGATTTTATAATTTTTATCTATTTGTTGTAAAATAAAAATTAATAATATAGATTTTTTGGTTATTGGTGAATATTAGTAGATTTTTAGGAAAATTATCACTATTTTTTTTGGGAATATTCTCACTTTATATTCTGCTTTATATCTATATTAATTCATCATATAATGCTTACCAAATATCATCAATTATATCAAGTCAACTTCCTGGAAGATTTTATATTGATGATATAAAAATATCATTTGATTTCTCCAATATAGAGGTTAATAAAGTTTATATAATTGCACCAAAGGGTGAAAAAGTTATATCGATTCCTAAACTAAATATAAAAATATCTCCAATTCAACTAATACACTCTATTTTATTTAAAAATATTTTAAAAATTGATAAAGTTGAGATTTCAAATGCAAAAGTGAATTTAATAATTTTACCTGAAGAGTATATAAATATTGCAGAGACTTTTACCAATTTTAAAGACTCCTCAAAATTTTATGAGATGATTTCAGAGGATTTATATAACAATAAAACTCTATTTTTTAGAGATGATTCTCTATTTTCAACATCAATACACAATCAGAGCTCTTTTTTTATTAATATAAATAACATATCTATTGAAAAAGGAGATATTACTTTAATTCTTCCAAATTTACAAATAAAATCAAAAGAGTTCTCTTATAAAAATGGAAGTTTTGTTATTGACAGATATGGTGTTCTTATTAGAGGTGATGGATTAATAAAAAATCTAAATATTATTCAGGATATAAACTCCTTTGAACTAGATGAGTTTTATTATACAGGATTTGAGTTATCCTCATTTTTAATATCTTTAAAACAGGGAGAATTAAAGGAGAATAACACAATAATAAGATTAGGAGGAGTTTGGGATTGGGGAGTTCTTCAAAAACTTGATCTATATCTAAAAGCAACTCTTTTACCAATAGATTTTATATCATTCATACCATTTGAGCAGAGAGATTTAGTAAAAGAGTTTAATTTTACAGAGCCTATATCTGTTAATGCCTCAATATATGGAACGTTTTTTTATCCAATTGCAAAAGCAGATATATCTTTTTTTGAGATGATATTTAGAGACTCTAAAATAAAAAAGCTTAATATTAATGGTATTTATAAAAAAAATCAGAGTGATTTAAATCTTTATATATACTCAGCATCATCTTTTAATGAGGAGATTAAAAGAGTTAAAGCTGAATTAATATTTGATAATATTAATATGGTTAAATTAGAGCCACTATCATTTTATCATTTTGACTCTCAAGTAGTTGTTGGTGGAGATTTTAATATTAATACAGGTTGGGGAGATATAAAGCTCAAAGGGGAAAATATTGATGTTAACTATTTTAAAAAATATTTAGATAAAAATATACTACAACAATATGGAGATTATTTAAATGGAGTCGCACTTTTTAATGTATCAATAATAGGGGATGATTTCTTCTCACAAAAAAATATTCTCTCAAATATAAATATTCAATATGATCTTAAAAAAAATAGTATTATTGGTAAAACATTAAAAATATCTACTCTTGTCTTATATGATCAGATGAGAGTTTTTTTTAAAAAGGGGTTAAAAATAGTTTTTGGTAAAAATTATATCTCTCTTTGGGGGAATGCAGATATAAAAAAGCAAACAATGAATTTAAATACCACTATATCTCTATTTAATATCGAAAAATTTCTTCAACTTTTAAAACAGAAAGAGGCAATATCTGGTGATCTAAAAATATCAGGAAAAACCTCTGGTTATTTTCTTAATCCAAATGTAAAAATGAATTTTCTATTCTCTAATTTAGCATATTTAGACTATAAAGAGAGTGAGATATCCTCCGATATTAGTCTTGAGAATGGAGTGTTTCAGCTTTATGGATTACAAATTGCAAACAAAGATTTTTCAGCTTTCATTACAACAAAAGCAAAGATTTTTGAGAAAACATTAAAAAATCTACTAAAAGAGCCAGAGTTCTCTCTTTATCTTAATTTAAATCAGGTTAATTTAGGTAATATTCTTAGAAATAGTGATATTAATGGGATATTTGAGTCAGAGGTTGAACTTTATGGAACGCCATCCAATATTGAGGGAGAGTTATCATTATCATCAGGTAAATTAGAGCTATTCAAAGAGAGTTTTGACTCAATGGCAATGAGAATAGATTTGAAAAAAATAGATAGCATCAATCCAGAGATTATATCAAGTTTAGCAGAGGTTTCAAAATTTAATATATTGAAAGATGGAAAAGATTTTCTTAAATTGGATGCCACTTTTGATTTATCTAATTTAGATTTTACGGTTATATTCTCTGCACCAAGAGTTTATCTAAATAAAATTAATGCAATTAAAGAGAGTGGGAAAGATATTAAAGGTGATATAATTGCAGCAGGGACAGTAAATGGTAATGCAAAAGAGATGCTTTTTGATTATAAGCTACTATTTAGATTTGAATCATTCTCTTTTCCATACACAATAACTCAAACAGTATCAAAAGTTACACCATCAAAGGAGTATGGAAAACCTAATGTTATTGTTTTTGAGGATGTTCCAATTGAAAAAAAATATAATCTTGGAAAAGGGATAATTACTATTGAGGGAGATCAGAACAATTTAACAATAGATGGAGATCTATTTCGACAATTTGTTTTAAAAGGTGGTGTATCTGATGTTATGAAAAAACCTCTTTTCTCAATGCTTCTTTTTGTTAAAAAATTTCCTATTCACAGATTTTATACATTTCCAATACAGAATTTTATCTCTCTTGAAACATATTTAAAATATGATATATTAAATACAACTCTTAATGAGGCAAAAGTTGTATTTAGTACTCTTGATATTAGATTGGGAGACTTAAAAATAAAAGAGATGGATAGAGTTTATAAAGAGGGAGATAAAACCTGTATAACAATTAGAGATAACAAACCTATTAGAGAAAACTGTATTGAGTTTAAAAATCAGAAACTAATTCTAGATTTTGGATTAAGCTTTTTGGATCAAAATATATCTGTTTCAGGAACAATTTCAAATCCAATAACAGATGATTTTGTAAAAAATGCACTTTTTGCAATTAATATGAATGGTGGTGTTGATTTAAAATCTTTTGGATATTTTAAAGATAATTTTGTCTCTATTGATGGAAAAGCTTTTCTTTCAAGTAGATTTGAGGGAACTCTTGAGCAACCTAAATACTCATTTAATTTAAGAGTATCTAATGCATCTTTTCAACCTGTAGGATTTGATAAAGAGGTTGTAATTGATAATGCAATGGTAAGATTGAATCAGAATAGATTATATTTAAATAATTTAAAAGGAACACTTTTTGGTGGTAACTTTGAAATTAAGGGAGATTCAAAAGGATTATTATATGATTTTGAAACTAAAAATATATCTCTTTCACTTATTGGTTATAATTTAAATTATAGTATTCCTGATACTGTTGAGTTTGAAAGCAATCTAAATTTAGGTTTAAATGGTAGTTTGGATGAGTTAAAATTGGCTGGAAAAGTTGATATTATTGGTGGAAAATTCTATAAAACAATGAATATTGTAGATCAATTACTTGTTGACCCATTAACATCTAAATCATCTGTATATCAAGAGGATGTTAATTTAAATGCTATTCCAATAGTAAAAAATATCTCTTTAGATATTGAGATTATTAATCAGGGATTAATTGTATCTAATGATTTAATGGATGATGTTGATGTTAAAGCGGAGGTAACTCTTGGTGGAACATTAGGAAAACCAATAATTGAGGGAAGAGTAACCGCAAATGAGGGTGTTGTAAAACTTTTAACACACAGATTTGATCTTACTAAATTTGAGCTGAATTTTAATAAAGGTGATATGATGCTTTCAATTCTTCAGTTTGAAGCAGAGTCTCAGATTAAAGACTATTCACCAATAACAAATGAGTATACAGATAGAGTTGTACGATTAATTATAGAGGGGCCTCTTAATAATTTAAAAATATTGATAGAGGGAGATGGATTAGATAAACTTCAAACAATGACTCTTCTTTTAACAGGCCAATCTGGTGCAGATACAAACTCTCCAACAGGTGAAGATGCTGCAAATAAAATAACAAATCAATTAATTGCTGTTTTACTTCAAAATGCTCTTGGTAAAATGACATCAGATTTTCAAAAACAGATGGATATTATGATTCAAACAAATATTGATACAGATGGAAATCTATCTCTCTCTGCAAATAAAATGATTGGGGATAGAATTATATTAAAAGGGACTGGAGAGTTTGAGAATAATGCTTTTCAAAAAGAGGTCTCTGTTCAAATGACAATTATTGATCAACTTGTTATTGAAGCATTGAAAGCTTTTGAAAAGGGAACAACAAATTTACAACTAAAATATAGGTTATTATTAAAATAGTAACAATAAAAAGTGATAAAAAACTCTTTTTTAAGGATTTAATTTTGAGATTATATAAAAGCATTTTATTACTAATATCACTACTTTTTTTGATGGAAAACTCTATCTTTGCAAGTGAACTATATCGAGTTGATACAATAGAGATAAGGTGTGAAGACTATATTGATAAAGAGTTTTGGTTAGATTTTATCTCAATTAAACCTGGTGATTTTGTAACAGAGAGTAGAATAAAAAAGATAAAAGAGAGAATTTTAGCAACAGAGAGTTTTTTAAATGTTTTTGTTCAAAAAATAACAACTGAAAATAGTAATAAAATATCCTTCTTTTTTACTAAAAAACAGATTGTAAAAGAGATTCAGATATCTGGAAATTTTCCCCTTTTAGAGAGTGAGGTTAAAAGAAAACTTTTTTTTAAAATTGGTGAACCATTTGATTCAAAAAAAATAGATGATAGTAAAAAAAATGTTGAAAATCTTTATGAGGAGTCTGGATTTTTTGATGCAAAAGTTGATATAAAATATGAATACTCAAAAGATTATCACTATGTTTATCTCTATGTTAATGTGAGTAATATAGGTATTGAGCTTCAAATAGATAATATTATATCTGAATTTAAAGGTGAACTTGATACAGTTGAAAAAAAAATACTAATGAAGCAGGTTGAATCTATATTAAAACCAACATATTATGAGTCTTTAAAATATGGATTTACATATAATGATTTTAAAACAAGAATGGAGAATGCAAGGCTATTTTTACAACAAAAAGGGTATATAACCGCAAAAATTAGAAGTAAAAATCTAAAAACAAGTGATGAAGGGGATGTTTTAAGTTATGATAATCAGGTTTTAGAGTATTATGGAAAAGATAGTATAGAGAATAATCAGCTTCTTGATGTTAGAAAGAGAGGTTTTGTTATAAATTATAAAAAAAGGGCTGTTGATTTGTGGGTTATTGTTGATTTTGGTCCAAAAGTTACACTTCAATTTGAGGGGTTTGATGAGATAACAATGAAAGAGATAAAAGATAATATATCTCTATACACTGTTGGTTCAGTTTCCCCAAGTGAGGTAGATAACTCTGTAAAAAAGCTAGAGAAATATTATCAATCATTAGGATACTATTTTATAAAAATTGAGTCTAAAATTGAAAGAAAAGAGGATGGAAATAGTGAATTTGTTAATGTAAAATTTATGGCAAAAGAGCCTAAACCTCTTTATATAAGAAAAATAGTTTTTAAAGGGATAACACACACTCAACTTATTGATAATGGAGTGTTTGAACTTATGGAAACTGGTGTTTTTAACTATCTTGGTTCAAAAGGATTTCTTCAGGATGGAATGTTTGTTAATGATTTAAATAAAATTATCGATTTCTATAGAAAAGATGGATATTTAAATGCCTTTATTAAAAACATCTACTTTGATTTTTATAAAAATAGGGAATTTTTAGAGATAACTATTGAGTTAGAGGAGGGAAAACAGAGCTATTTTAAAAAAATAGAGATTGAGGGAAATTATCATTTTTCAGCAAATAAAATAAATAGTGTTTTGGTTGAACTTTCAAGCGGGAAAAATGGATTTAATCCAACCATTTTTCAAAAAAATAGAGATATTATTGAGCAATTTTATCAATCAAATGGATATCCATTTGTTGAGGTTAAACGTTTTATAAAAGATAAAAAAGGGGTATGGCATAATCTTGAAAATCTCTCTGAGGAGTTTAAATCTGAAGATGATTTTTATACAACTCTTGATAGTGAAATAAAGCTAAAATATAAAATTATAGAGAATCATCCAATAAAATTTGGAGAGGTTTTTATATATGGAAACTTTGAAACATCAAGAAAAACAATAGAGAGTGAGATTGTTTTTGATAAAGGGGAGTTTTTTAATTATAAAAAACTCCAAGAGACAAGAGATAATATAAGAGGATTAGGTGTTTTCAAAAGAGTTACAATTAGATATCCAAAATTAAAAATAGGGGAGGGAGTTCAGGATATATTAGTTTTCTTAGAAGAGGATCATAATCAATATCTAGACTTCTCAATTGGTACATCAAGTGATGAAAAATATACAACATCAATAGAGATTGTTGAACAAAACCTTTTAGGTTATGCAAAAAAAGTCTCTCTTCTTGGAAAAGTTGGAGAGATTTATAATAGAGCTGAACTAAATTTTGTAGATCCTAGATTCTCAATGTTTGGTATATTTAATCTATTTGGCTCCTTTCGTCTTGTAAGTAGTTTTAAAGTGTTTTATCGATATGAAACATTACCATCGTTTACACTAAACAGTTATGGGGGTAATCTATCCTTTTCAAAACTTCTTTTTTCAAAATTAAATATTAGTTTTGCAATTGAGGCGGAGCAGGCAAAAACAGAAAGATACTACTCGAGAAATATTGTTGAACCAGATATATTTGATTTAATAGAACACTCAACAACAACATCCTTTATCGTCTCTTTATATTTTGAAAATAGAGATAATCCTTTTGATCCAAGAAGGGGAAATATGCTTCGCTTTACAACAAAACTTGCAACAAGAATCAATTTTATTGATGTTTTGGGTGGAGGGGATGAGTTTTTTAAATATGAGTTTGAATACTCCCATTATGTTCCATTTACACCAAGTTTTATTTTAGCCCTCTCTTTAAGATTTGGTGCAGTTATTCCAACAAATCCAGAGAGAGAGAGAATTCCAGAAAAAGAGCGATTCTTTTTAGGGGGAGATAATACAATTCGAGGTTATGATTTAAACATGGTTGGAGAGATTGAGAATAATAGTCCTTTAGGAGATACTTCAAAGCTTTTAGTAAATGCAGAGTTTCGAACCCCTTTAAGGTTAATTAAAAATATATGGCTTGCATTTTTTGTTGATGCTGGTGGTCTTGCTCCAAAAATCACAGATTTCTTTGAAAAAACAACATATCAATCTGAGGGAAAGAATCTTATAAGATATAGTGCAGGTATTGGTATACGATATATGACAATAATAGGTCCAGTAAGACTTGATTTAGGATATAAACTCAATGATACAGCTAATGATGATGATGATTATAAATTCCATTTTAATTTTAGCTATCCATTCTAATATCAATCTTGAATAATTGATTACTCATAAATTAATCATTAAAAAAAATAAATAAACAGTAGGCTTTACAAACTGAAATTATAAGAAAATATTTTATTTTTGTTGGGTTAATATATTTTGATTAACTATTTTTCAATGTATGATTTGAATTGTTTTGATTTTTAGAAATTATCTTTGTAATAGTAGTAAAATGCTCTAATTACATCCATTGATTCAAATTTTGAATCAACCTCCCACCAATCACTATTTGATGGATCATTTCCTAAATCATTCATTTTGGCTTTAACCTGTTCAATCATTCTCCAACCTAGATTATAATCTGGAGCAGATGGATCTTCATATTGAGCATAATTAAGAGCATAATATGTTCTTTTTGTTTTAGGATCTACAGCTTGAATATAATCAACATCCTCTGTTAATGTAGCCCAATCAGGTTCATAATCATCACCACTTCCTTTTACAGCAATTCTAGCAGAATCATAAAAGGATGTTGCTAACCAGCTAACATTAAAAAAACCAACAATTGAGTATCCAGCATATAAACGAGCTGTATATTGTGTGTCAGGATCTAACAAAACTTTCTCAGAATTATTAAACTCATTTTCATCCTCTTCTGTTAAGAAAACAAGAGGACGAGATTTGAATGTAAGAGTAGAGCCATTTTTCTCAAAATATGGTGCATAAGCTGAAAAATCCTCTGCATAAATTGAGCTTAATAGTTGCTGAGTCTCTTTTGGGAAAATTGTATAATAGTTAATTGCATATTTTTTCATCTCTGATTGAGAATCAACACCCATTGGAGAGAAATAAGGATCACCCATAAACATTAACGCAAATATTTTATCATACAAAACACCCTGTACAACTGGTTTATAATAGTAGTTATATCCTAAATCACCATCAAAAATATCTGATTCATATTTTGATGATTTTCCAGGGTAAACAAGAATTTCATCACTTGCTAAAGAGCCTTCATAATCATCATAATGAAGAACAGTTTTAATATTTTCATAATGAGTTCCATTTTCACTCATTTTATATAAACCAGGCTCTGCTGATTGAAGAACTGAACCAAAGAAATTCATAGACTCCATCTGTCCAACAGCAAAATGCTGTCCTCTTGTTGGATCTGTGTAGAATGTTGGGTCAGTACGTTTAATCATAGATTCATAGACACTATATTTAAACTGTTGAGTCAAATAGTAGAATTTCATTTGAACTCTTGATATATATGACCACAAATCAAGTGCAAATAGAGCTCTACCCTTTTTAAAATTACGAGCAAAATAGAAGTTATTATAATCATCAGATTGAGCTTTCATTTTCTCATAAAAATCAGCTCCTTCTGAAAAACGATAACAATACCAACTATCACCAACAACCTCATCACTACAAAAACCAAAAGGAACCTCAAGATTTGATATACAAGCTCCCTCATCACTACAGAAAGGTGCTGAGCCTGAACAATCACTATTATCTTTACATTGAACACAATAACCCTTATTACCACAAATAGGTGTCTCTCCAGAACACTCGGTTCCAACAGAACAAGCACCTCCTAAACGATTTTCAGGAAGAGTAATCCATTTTTTAGTTCTCATTGCTGTTTTAATGTCACTTGATGATGTTGCATTTGAGAAATTTGTTTTAAGCATATATGGAAGGTGTGTATAGTGATAATCACCACTTCTTGCTGCTTTATAGTAATCTAAATTGTAATTATCTCCATCAAAGACTTGAACCTGATCTCCATAACCATAGTGAATTACTGCAACATCATAACTACCAATTCCCTGTAAATCAGAGTTAGGTTTCATCAAGTAATCCATAATAGATGTGTATTGGTACTCTCTTAATCCAGCTTCAAACATCTCTTTTGTTGGAGCTTTAATATACTCTGGTTGTAACTTCTTATCTGTATTAAGATCTGCTTGTTCAAATTTCAAATCCCAATATCCATTAAAAAAGTTTGTTGCATCAGCGGCAGAGAAGAAATTATGACGAAGACCAACTGTATGACCAAACTCATGAACAGTAACTGCAAAGAAAACCTCTTTACGAATTGTCTCTATAATCTTATCTCTACTTAATGATTTTAAGCGAGTTGCCCAAGACAACATACTATTATCAAGAAATGATGACATCATAATTGTTTTTTCAGCAAGAATTTTCTCAAGTTCTCTCTGTTTTGTAAATCTATCAGGATTGATAATAGTTGATGCATTAACATCAAACTCTGCATTATAGATATTTTCATCCCCATTAGCAAAATATCTTCTCCACTGATTTTTAAGTGGTTCGGTCATTAATACTGAATCAAGAGGAGTGTTTTTAATTCTACCCATTTTTGAAGAGAAAGATTCAACATTAGAGAAATCTCTTTTATTTAAGAAATTTGATATTGCTGAATAGTTTTTCCCAATTTTTCTATCAATCTGTTTTGATAGATTAACTTGATTCATATTTGGAGATGTTGGTATATCATTAACTTTCTCTAAATATTCAGTCAAATATTTTCCAGAAATATAATCATCGAGAGTTAACTCACCATTTAAAAGATCTATTAAATCAAGAATATATGTTACATAAGTCTCAAGTTCATTACCATAAACATTTGCAACACCTTGAATAATTTCACCTGTTTCAGAATCTTTTGCAGTTGGACCATATCCAAGAGGAGATGACTGTTGAGGATTTGCAATCCAGTTGATGAAGTTGTATCTTAAATCACCAGTTTGTGGATTAAAACCTGTTTTACCACAATATGCTGGATCTCCCTCTTTTACTGGATTATTTGAACATAATACTAAAATATCATCTATCTCTGAAAGATACTCTCCACAAGGATTTAAAACATCTCTCTCTTTTGAAAAATCTCCATTTATCCCTTTTGCAATAGCAACTGTTGTTTTAAAAACTCTATTCCAAGTACAAATAACTTTTTGAGCCTCTTCAACAAGATCTTCTGGAAATGTATCATTAAGATAGTAAACAATTTTTCTTGTTTTTCTATCTGCTACTGCTTTTGATAATTCACCTTTTTCCCAAACATTCCATTTGTTAATAAGGTTAATATTTTCATTAAAACTATAACCCTTCCAACGATCATATTTTAGACGTTCTGTTCTAAAATATCCAAATTTAGCCATTTTATTGTCATCATAAGAAACAGCTTGGTAATCATTTGTTTTGTCTTTTTTAAGAAAAGATGTTTTAATTTTAATTCTTTGTCCAAGACAATCTAAATGAAGCCCAGAAAATAGGTAACATGATGGATATTTATTACCATCCCACTCAAATGTTTCTGGCTCAGCAAAAATCATACCAACAATACCAATATAGCTACTTGTAACCTCTGGAGACTCTTTACTCTCTTCACCATTCTCTGAAACATAGTACTCAACAGAGTTACTTGGAATCTGTGCAGGAGAACCAAAACGGAAATCCTGAACAAGATTTTTTGACCAATCGATTCTCATGTATTGTCTTTCATACCAAGGACGATCAGACTCATTCTCCTCAATTACATTTGTCTCTTCACCAGTTGATGGATTATATTGTCTTTGAACATCAAAATGTGATTTAATTTTATAAATCGCAATTGGTGCTCCATAATATTTTCCCTCTTCAAAAAGATACTCCTCTGAACCATCAACCCAATCATGAGAACGATGAGCATAAAGATAGTTTTCTGTAATTCTCCATCTTACGAGTTCTGAATCTCCCTGTTCTCCAATAAATGTAAATCCTGTGGAGAAGGGAACATCAACAACAGTTTGAAGCATATACCATTCACTCTCTGACTCAAAAATCGCTTTGTCAACTCGGTCAGGTTGTGTGCGGTCTATTGTTCCCATATCTTGTGCACATGAAAACATAAGCACCGACAACAAAACTAAAATAATATTTTTTAACATTCTTATTCCTCCCTAACCTATTACCAATATGGATGTTTGAAAAGATTCATTACTGATACTACAAAATTAACATAAGTTCTCTCCTCTTGGAGTTTAGCTTGAATCTCTTGTAAATCTTCTAATGAACCTATACCATTTTCATACTCCTCTTTTGCCTGATTATAAGCATCTGTTGTATTTTTTAATTTTGATAGAAGCTCATAACCAATAGATACTAATGGTAACTCATCTTCAGCAGTAGGACTATTTGCAAAAAGATTAACACTGTAGTATGTTTTATGATTAATTGGATCTAGTACAGATTGAACAGATGGATCATCAAGTGGAACAGATAATTCATTACTACTTCCACTTCCAAGAACATCAATCTCTAATGATTTTCCAAAATCAAAACGTGTAACCTCTGTGAAATATGCTGCAGCAAGATAAACACCATAAAGTTTTACAAGGAAAGGATTTTCATTTTTCACATATTTATAATTTGCTTTATTTTGTTGGTATTCGGAACCATCACTATTCCATAATAGAATACCTTTTGGTTGAGTTAATACTGCATTTGCTGCAGAACCATTAACATGATGGAAATAAACACCACTTAATTCAGGACGATCTAAAACAAGAGCTCCAACCATTCTCATAATATCTTCAGAGAAAATACTTGTATATGATATTGCATAAGAGAGCATATCTGCACTTGCATCAACTCCCATATAGTTTGTCATATCATCACCCAATGTAAATAGTGCAATAACTTTATCTAACCATACACCCTGTGCAACAGGTTGATAGTAGTAGTTATATCCAAGAGATGGATCAAATTTTGTTGCTTGAAATTTACCAAATCCAAGTGGAACCTCTTTTTCATTTGTTCCTGGATTCTCATCCCAACCATAAAAATAGTCTTTCTCTCTACTTTTTTCATAATATCCTGATGTTGAGTTATAGCTATAGAAGCCTGGTTCAACAGATGCAAGAACTTTTGCAAAGAAATCAAGAGATTGATAGGAACCAATTGTTAAATCTTCACCATCAAAAACAGTACTATACCATCCCTCTCCAGGATCTCTTGCAATTAACCCCTCATAAACCCAATGTTTAAATTGATTTCCAATAAAATCAAATGTACGAGATAATCTAGCCATATATGGAGCTGTGCTTGTTCCATAAGAGGATCTACCACGTTTAAAATTATTTAGGAAATACCAATTTTCATAATAATTCTGTTGATTTATCATTGATTCATACATATCAACACCAGCTGCAAAGCGATAGCATTTATATGTTCCACTATGATACTCATCTGAACAGAAAGCATAAGGTACTTCAACAAGACCATCAGAACCATCTTTATCTTTTAAAGAGTCTGAATCAAGAACATCTGTATAATCAACCCATCTTCTATGTTTATAAAGAGCCTCTATATTTAAATCTTTAGATTTTCTATAGTTTGCACTTGTAATTCCACTAAAATTAATTAAGTCATATAGAACTCTTGTATAGTGACGATACTTAGATGTTTCCCAGTTTTTTCCACCATCAATATATGTCCATTTTCTCTCTGGATTTTCAGTATTATCAAAAACTTGGATTTTATTAGCATAGGCAAACATAATTGCTGCAACATCATACATTCCAAGACCTTTAAAATCTGAGTTAGGACGACCACCATAATCCATTATAGATGTATATTGATACTCAAAAATACCTTTTTTATTTTGACGCTCAACCATCTGTTCAAAACCATCCTCAAAAGCTTCACGATATCTTGGTTGAAGTCCTGTTGTTGAGAATGTAACATTATTATCAAGTTGATCTAAACGAATATTCCAATACTCTGGAAAAAAGTTTAGAGCATCTGTATGTGATGCAAAATTATGACGTAATCCAACGGTATGACCAATTTCATGAATTGCTGTTCCAAAGAAAATCTCTTTTTGGATATATTGGAACATCTCCTCTTTTGTCATTCCAGAATCTCTTAAGTGAATTGCAAGACCTAACATTGTCTCTTCAATAAAATCACTCATCATGATTGTTTTTTTAGCAAGAATTCGTTTTAACTCCTCCTGTTTTTTAAGCATTTTTGGTGTTAACCAATTAGCAGGAGATAAAGTCTCTCTTTGCTCTTGAGTTGTTGGCATCTCAACATAATCTTTTGCAGGATTAAAAAGAGCTTTAATTTCAGGAGTTATTAAAGTATCCTCAATTGAACTATTTTTTATTAACTCAAGACGATTAGAGAAATGTTTTGTTGTTAAACGTTTATCTTTAATCGCATCACGAATTGCATCAACTTTAGGCTGAAGTTTTTGAACTGCCTTTTTTATATCAATTTTCTGATTAGTATTGATAAATGATTTACTATGAAGTTCTCCTAATGTTTTTGATTCAAGATATTTTGCGATATAACGACCAGAAACAAACTCTGAAACCTCAATTTCACCATTTAATAAATCTACTAAATCCAAAACATATTGAGCATAATTCTCTAACTCATTACCATAAATAAAGGCATTGGCAGAGATAACTTTTCCTGTAACAGGGTCTGGAGCATTAGGTCCATAACCAAGAGGTGATGATGCTTGTGGATTTGCAACCCAATAAACAATATTGTATCTTAAGTCACCAATCTGTGGATTAAGTCCTCTTTCACCACAGGCAATAGGATCACTATTTATAACAGGATTATGACACATAATAAAAACATCCTCACCTGTATAGTTATCACCTAAAACCTCTGCTGCAACTTTTTTAAACACATCATTCCAACCATAAATCTTTCCAGGATTATCAATATCCACTCCTAAAAATGGTTTTGGAGTATCTGAAGAGTTAAGAGTATAGGCATTAACACCTGTTTTTCCCTCAGCAAGCCATCTAGCAGCATCCTGAAGCTCCTCTGGCATATTATCACTCATGTAGTATACAATTGGTTTAATACCAACTGGATTACCAGCTGAATCTCTTTTGAAAATATCATAGATATTTGCATAATAACGAATACCATCCTCTAAAAATCCACGATCTTTATCATAAACATATTTTTCAGTTCTGAAAAATCCAAATCTTTTCATTTTAAGATCATTAAATTGAACAGGAGTATAAGCATAATCCTCAGCACGTTTTTTTAGAAAATCTGTTTTATATGTTATCTCTTGACCTAAACAGTCTTGTCCCATATTTGAGTAAAGATAACATGTTGGATATTTCGTTCCATAGTAATCAAATGTTTCTGGTTCTGCGAGAATTTTATTAACAATAAAAAAGTGAGAACCATCCTCTTCAAAATGAGGTTGCCATCTTTTACAATGTTGGTCAAGATCATTTGGATCCTCTGCACAATAGAATGATACAGATTGTTGAGGAATCTGATTTGGAGAACCAAATTCAAAATTTGCAATTAAATTTTCTGACCAATCAATACGAATATAATCTCTTTCATACCAAGGACGATCAGATGTATTCTCTACAATAACATTTGTTTGTTCACCTGTTGAGGTGTTATATTGTCTTTTTATATCAAAATGAGAATCAATTGCATATGCTGCAACTGGTGTTCCATAAAAGGCTTTTTTTGATGTCTCAGTATAACCTTTTGGACAGGACTCATTATAACCAAGAACCTGAATATCACCATCTTTTTCACAAACGGTTCCATAAGGTTTTCCATCTTTATTGTTTACATAAGCATCAGAACCTGGGTTGTGTTCATATGTTTTATAAGCAATAAGATATTTTTCTTGAATATCCCATTGAACAAGATAGGTTGATCCCTGTTCTCCAATAAAAGTAAAACCTGTGTTGAATGGAACATCAACAACAGTTTGCCTCATGAACCATTCTCCATCAAAATATGTTTTTTTGATGCGATTTGGCTGTGTACGGTCTATAGTACCAACATCTTCGGCACATGCCGATGAAAAAACAGCCAGCAATAGTACAAGTAGAAACCTCCAGTGTTTCATCATACCTCCAAATGACTAAAAAGTGATTGAAATATCAAGATAAAACATGCTGTAATTATCTGCTGGTGTTGAGAAGTTATACCATGGAAAACGATACCCCTCAGTGTCCGCAGTTTTTGGATACTGCTCTGTTAATATTCCAGTTGATAATGCAAACATTGTGTTAATCTGATAGCTAAGATCTACAGTTCCCACAATTAAATCTCTATAGGAGCGTCCAGATTTTGCATATTGGGATGTATATTCATCCTCTTCATAAACCTGATATACAAATGCAACTGAATAGGAGAATCCAATTGATGCTGTAAGTTTGTCAGTTATTGAATAACCAACATTCAAGCCATTTGTAAAACCGAAAGAGACTAAATTTTCACCTGTTGAAACAACATGTGCATCAAGAAGCTCATTTCCATCTTTTCTATAATAGGTATCAAAATCTTTTAAATCCTCATCATAGAGAACTGGTGTTTGATACTGATGGAAATTCTTTTTCCCAGATAATGTGTAGGATAGTGAAACTGGTCCAAAATTTTTAGAAGCAGAGACTCCAGCAGATGCTGAAAAATAAAGAGATTGTCTCTGGCTTGCCAAAGATGTTGGTAGTGACACTTTTACACTTCCAGCAAGTGATGCATCATAATCTTTAAGATCAAGAAGTGGTGAGGATACACCTAAAATCAGGTCAGAGAGAAAAATTTGATTATTCTCTGTTGCTGTGTCTGATTTTGTATACTCCATACTCAATCCAAGAGATGCAGAAAATGAGATATTCTCCCATTTGTATGAAGGAGCAAAAGATAAGCTTTGTGCAAAAAGTGAATTTTTTGCATACTCATCGGAAACGAAAGTTCCCTGCCCTAAAACTGAATCTAAAACAAGAGATACCCCCCATGATTTCTCTTGCTTAACAGGTGTTTCTGAAAGAATCTGTTCTGTACCATAAAGAGGCAAGGCTAAGAAACTTACAACTAATAACACCTTCCAACAAAAATTCATTTTGCCTCCTACAAATATAAATTGAATCATTATAGAGACAAAGAAAAAAAATGTCAATAAAAAACCCTTTCGATATGATAAAATCTTTATGAAAAGGTGTTTTTTATGTGAAAAAAACAGTAAATTTTCATCTTAAATGTGTTTTTTTTATTTTTTTTTTATCTTTTTTT
>JAFGXH010000192.1 GCA_016936735.1 bacterium | reverse complement strand
TATCTCATGAGGATTTTAACACTTTTTACAGAAAAAAATTGGTTATTAAAAAGCTGTTTAATCTGCTTATTATTAATCTATTTTTTTGTCTCTTGTAATAGCCAAAAAAATAGTGATGAGAATAAAAAAGAGATATCTATTTCAAATAATACTAATATAGAAAACAAAGATGTTCATTTATCAAATAGTCTGAATAACTCCTCTCAAATTAATGAAAAAACATCTAATATTTTAGAATCTGAAGAGCAAGTTTGTAAAGAGTTATATATAAAATTTCCTAAAAATATAAAAGAGTTTTATAGATTACTTAATAAATCCTCTAAAATATTAGAGAAAAATAGTGAATCAACATCACTAAACTCTTTTGAAAAAAATAGTTCTGAAAATCTCTGTATTGATGAAAATGTTGAGAATCATGATATAGTAAAACTTGTTGATAATATGAAAAAAAAGGTATATCCACTTTTTTTCTATATTGAGTTTTCAAAAATATCATCTCTTCCAGAAAACTATCAATCGTTTTTTAATGAGGAGAAAAAATATTTCTCCATTCCATCAATTATTTTAGATTCAAGACATATTTTAGCTAACTATTCCCTATTAAGAGATGCCTCTGTTTGGTTTATTAAAGATGAAGAGAGTGATGTCTATTTAAAAATTAAAGGGGTTGATGAAGAGTTTAATATTGCTCTTTTTGAGGCAGAAAGAGATTTAATAGGTGTTAATTATATCTCTTTTGAAAAAATATCGGAAAGTTATCTACCAGGTGAACTATTTTATTCAATAAATCATGCACATCAACTAGAGCACTCTTTTTTTAAATTCTTTGTTGAGGCCTACTACTATTCTCCATTTTATGAGACAATTAGCACATTTTTTAGTAGAAGTGTTTCAGATTTTTCACATGCTGGCTCTATTATCTTTGATAAAAATGGAGATTTTGGGGGAGTTGTAACTCTATTTGATGCCTACTATAAAAACTCTGGAATGATTGTTTCTGCTAAAATTGTTAAAAAAATTGTTGAAAAACTTCAAAAAGGGTATTTTATAAAAAATGAGGCTTGGATAGGTTTTACAATTGAGCAGAAAAAAGATTATCTTCAAATAAAAAACATTGTTCCTGAATCTCCAGCATTTAAAGCAAAACTGAAGGAGAGTGATATTATTATCTCAATCAATAACAAAATAATAAAAACAAAAAAAGATCTATTTAATATTATTCAGTTTGTTCAACCAGGTAACAGATTACAAATTGAGATATTTAGAGATAATAAAAAATTAACAAAATCTGTCATGGCGGAGGTTAAACCAGCAGATCAATTAAAAAACAGTAGCCCTGAGGATTCTGTTGTAAAGGGTCGAATTTTAGGAATATCTCTTTTTGACGAAGAGGGTAAAATATGTATCTCAAATATTGAGGATGGTTCTGTTGCGTTTTTTTATGAGTTTAAAAAGGGTGACTGTATATTAAAAATAAACGATTTTAATATAAACTCAAAAGAGGATTTTTCACATTTTTTTGAAAATAAAATAAATAAAGGGGAAACAATTCAGTTTTTAATATTAAGAAATGGAAAAAAACACTATATTGGAATGAAAAAACCATGAAAATATCTTTTATTCTAAATAATATTATTAAGTTTTCTCAAAAAATAAAATTTAGACTATTTTTTTTACTTCTTTTAATCAATATCATATTTATTGGAATGGTTCTCTATTTTCGAAACTATGAGATTAAACAGATAAATTTTCTTGTATTTGAGGAGAAAAAAGAGAATGAACAACTACTGAATATAATTGTTGATGTGTTTGGTAAAGATTTAGCTGCCTTTGCATATGATTATAGTTTTTGGGACGAAACAGTCTCTTTTATTAAAGAGCCAAATCCTGATTGGGCTAAAGAGAATTTTGAAACAGCCTTTGATACATATAATCTCCAACATATTCTTTTGTATGATAAAGATTTTAATTTAGTCTATTCAAAATCAAAAATAGAGTTAAATGATGATTTTAGTGAAAAACAAAAAATCGCTACTGAAAAAATTATAAAGACAATAAAAAGTGATATTGAATCAAAAAGAGTTAAAAATAAATGGTTTAGTCATTTTTTTATTTTTATTGATAATAATCTATTTGAAATTAAAACTGCTCCAGTTCAACCAATAACCGATTCAAAACGGGAAACAGCACCTCATGGTTATCTAATTGCAGTTAGAGAGTGGTCACCAGAGTATATTGAAAAACTTTCAAAAGCTATTATTGGGGATATTAAAATAGAGAAAATAGAGTCATCAAACTTTAAAAACCATACTAATTCAGAAAAATCTTTCTCTTTTAAAACATTTTTAATAATATCTCAAAAATATCTGAAAAATTCAGAAGAACAGAATATAGCAATAGTTAATCTTTATAAAGCATCACCAATTATAAAGCAGACATATAACTCTTTTTCAAAACAGATGCCATATTTTTTTATATTCTCTACTGTTTTAATTATAGTTATATTTTTATTTATACTTATAAGCTTTCTTAAGCCAATAAGAGAGATTGATAAGGCTTTAACATTGCAAGACTCTAAATCTATAGATAATTTATCAAACAGAGATAATGAATTCAAAAAAATTGGAGTATTGATAAAAGATTTTATAAAACAAAAAAAGGAGTTAGAGGAGTTAATTCTTCATGATCCATTAACTGGACTATATAATAGAAGATTTTTTAGTGAAGTTATTTTAAAAGAGGCAACACAGCTTGCAATTGATAAAAAAATGATACTTTTAGGGAAACAGACAAGAAACACCCATAAAGAGCAGATAGTTTATGGTGTTTATATGCTTGATATAGATTTTTTTAAAAAAGTTAATGATACATATGGTCATGATGCTGGTGATTTAGTTATTAAGCAGTTCTCAGATATATTAACCTCCTCTGTTAGAACATTAGATGTTGTTACAAGATGGGGAGGAGAGGAGTTTATTGTTGTTTTAAAAGATACCAAACCAGAGTATATTAGAGTTTTTGCTGAAAAAATAAGAAAAAAAGTTGAGGCATATGATTTTAATATAAACAAAACAGAGACAATAAAAAAAACCTGCTCTATTGGATTTGCCAAATATCCTCTATTTGATTCAGAGCCAGATTTAATACCTTTTGAGGCAATCCTATCCTATATTGACTATGCTTTATATAATTCAAAAAATACAGGTAGAAATAGTTCAACAGAGGTTGTTCCTAGCCTTTTAATTCCAACACAGAATGATTTAAAAGAGATATCTACAGATTTCAATATTGCAATTGAGGCTGGTTTTTTAGAGTTTAAAAAGCACTAAAACATTAATCATCATATTAAATCTATTTTATTATTCTAATTTAGAAATATTGTATAATTGTTTATATTTTTTTATCATTTAATTTATAGCAAGGCAAAAAGTTTTTATTTTAACAATCTACACTCTGTAGTAAGACAAAAAGTTTTTATTTTAACAATCTACACTCTGTAGCAAGGTAAAAAGTTTTTATTTTAACAATCTTCACTCTGTAGCAAGGCAAAAAGTTTTTATTTTAACAATCTTCACTCTGTAGTAAGGCAAAAAGTTTTTATTTTAATAATCTACACTCTGTAGCAATGTAAAAAAGTTTTTATTTTAACAATCTACACTCTGTAGCAAGGCAAAAAGTTTTTATTTTAACAATCTTCACTCTGTAG
>JAFGXH010000191.1 GCA_016936735.1 bacterium | reverse complement strand
TCATATAATATTGTTTTTTTCGGGTGAGATATGGCAGAAAAATATATTTTTGTTACAGGAGGAGTTGTATCCTCTCTTGGGAAGGGATTAACTAGTGCATCAATTGCAACATTATTAGAGTCTAGAGGTTTAAAAGTAACTATTCAGAAGTTAGATCCATATATTAATGTGGATCCTGGAACAATGTCACCACATCAACATGGTGAGGTTTTTGTTACTGATGATGGAGCTGAAACAGATTTAGATCTTGGTCACTATGAGCGTTTTTTAACAACAAAAATGGGACGTCAAAGTAATTTCACTTCTGGTCAAGTATACTACACAGTTATTGAAAGAGAGAGAAAGGGTGGGTATCTTGGAAGAACTGTTCAAGTAATACCACATATAACTGATGAGATCAAAGCAAGAGTTGAAAAAGGAACTGTTGGATTTGATGTTGCAATAATTGAGATTGGAGGAACAGTTGGAGATATAGAATCACTCCCATTTTTAGAAGCTATAAGACAAATGAAAACAAAATTAGGAAGAGATAACTCCATATCAATTCATCTAACTCTTATACCATATTTGAAATCTGCTGATGAGTTAAAAACTAAACCAACTCAAAACTCTGTTCATCAACTTATGCAGATTGGAATTCAGGCAGACATACTCATTTGTAGAACAGAACAGGATCTTCCAGAGGATGTAAAAGATAAAATCGCTCTTTTTTGTAATCTACAATCACAACATGTTTTTACTGCAAAAGATTTATCTATTATTTATGAATTACCAATATCTCTTCATGAACAGGGATTAGATAATGAGATACTAAAACTTTTAGCAATTGAATCAAAAGAGCCAGATTTATCAAAATGGTATCATATTGTTGAAACACTTCATAATCCACTATACACTGTTAATATTGCAGTTGTTGGAAAATATGACAACCCAAAAGAGTCTTATAAAAGTCTAAATGAGGCATTAATTCATGGTGGAATTGCAAATAAATGCAAAGTCCATTTAACTTATGTTGATTCTGAAAGCATTGAAAATCTTGATATCTCTTTTGAAAACTACAATGCTATACTTATTCCTGGTGGTTTTGGAAAAAGAGGGATTGAGGGAAAAATAAAGGCTATTAAATATGCAAGAGAGAGAAAAATTCCATTTTTAGGAATATGTTTAGGAATGCAATTAACAGTTGTTGAGTTTGCAAGAGATATTGCTGGTTTTGAGGATGCAAATTCAACAGAGTTTAATCCATTAACTAACTATCCAGTTATATCTCTTATGGAGTCTCAAAAAAATAGTGACTATTTAGGTGCAACAATGCGTTTAGGTGCATATGAAGCAAATGTAACACCTAACACTTTAACTGAAAAAATATATGAATCTTTAAAAATATCTGAACGTCATAGACATCGTTTTGAATTTAATAATAAATATCTTCAGATTCTAAAAGATAAAGGGCTTGTTATTGGGGCAATATCAGAGAAAGAGTCTCTTGTTGAAACAGTTGAATTAGATAATCATCCATGGTTTTTTGGTTGTCAATTTCACCCAGAGTTTAAATCAAAACCATTTATGCCACATCCAATATTTACCTCATTTATCAAGGCTGCATTAGATTATAAATGGGGGAAAAATAAAGAGAATAATTAATTTTAAAATAGCTATTATAAACAAAGAGATTTCTATATTTTTTTAGTATAGAAAAAGTAATTGTTTAATATAGTTATTTGCAATCTCTTATCAAAATATATTTTAATAGTTTTTATCTAATATTTAAAAAATGGAGGGTTTAAAACTATTTTTTAATTTTTTTTACTAATTTTTAATGGAGTTTAAAATGAAGCAGGGTCATCCAAAGGGTCTCTATCTCCTTTTTTCTGTGGAGATGTGGGAACGTTTTAGTTATTATGGTATGAGAGCACTTCTTGTTTTATATATGACAAAACATCTACTTTTTGATACAGAAAAAGCTGGACAAGTGTATGGGTGGTATACAGGTCTTGTTTATCTAACCCCTCTAATGGGTGGTTATCTTGCTGATAGATATTTAGGTGCAAGAAAAAGTATTCTTATTGGTGGAATATTAATGTCATTAGGACATTTTGCAATGGCATTTCCTGGACTTCCATTTTTTTATGGTGCACTTCTACTTTTGATTATTGGAAATGGTTTTTTTAAACCTAATATTTCAACAATTGTTGGTCAACTATATGACAAAAATGATGAAAGAAGAGATAGTGCTTTTACAATTTTTTATATGGGAATAAATTTAGGTGCCTTTTTTTCACCATTAATTTGTGGAACATTAGGTGAAAAAATTGGTTGGCATTGGGGATTTGGAGCTGCTGGTGTTGGTATGGTTTTTGGGCTTATTATGTATCTATTAGGTCAAAAAAAATATCTTGGAGATATAGGTTTAAAACCAGTACGAGCAAAAAGTGTAGATCAAAAAGATGAACCATTAACAAAAGTAGAGAAGCAGAGAATTGCTGTTATTTTTATTTTATCATTTTTTGTTATCTTTTTTTGGGCCTCATTTGAACAGGCAGGAAGCTCTTTAACTCTGTTTGCAGAACGTTCTACAAGTAGATATATATCTATTTTTGATTGGGAGATGCCTGTAAGCTATTTTCAATCAGTGAATCCACTTTTAATATTTATATTTGCACCACTTTTTTCAAAATTATGGATCTATCTTGCAAAAAGGAAAAAAGATCCATCAACACCTATAAAATTTGTAATTGCGTTGGTTTTACTTGCCCTTGGATTTGTATTAATGATTTTTGCATCAAAAGTTTTTGAAAAATCTGGACTTGTTAGTATGTGGTGGCTAATTGGAGTATATTTTTTGCATACAATGGGAGAGTTATGTTTGTCCCCTGTTGGATTATCAATGGTAAGTAGATTATCTCCTGCAAAATTTGCATCGCTATTGATGGGAACTTGGTTTTTATCCTCTTTTGCTGCAAACTATGTTGGTGGAGCATTAGCAGGAAATTATGATAAAATGAGTCCTGTAATATTCTTTATGATTCCAACAGGAACTGCACTTGGTGCTGCAGTTTTTCTATTATTAATCTCAAAATTAGTAAAAAAATGGATGCATGATAATGAATAATAGCTATAATAAACAGGTTATATAATTCACAGCAACTAGTATTTAAATAATCAAAATAATAATGGAAATATTTTTATATGCTTATTATTATTTATTTTTTA
>JAFGXH010000190.1 GCA_016936735.1 bacterium | reverse complement strand
ATAAGCGGGTGATTATTATCATATTTGGATTTTTTAATAAAAAAATAGATCTTTTTATAAAAGAGGTTGAATGGGAATAAAAGTTTTAATAAATGGATTCTCTCTTCTAAATGGAGAGAATGCTCAAAAAGTAGCAATTCTTTTTGATGAAAAAATTATTGATATAAGAGAGAGTGATAGTTTTGATCTATCATTTGAACGAATAGATGTTGATGGTTCTCTTATTATACCTGGAGGAGTGGATCCTCATGTTCATTTTAATGATCCTGGATTTACAAGTAATGAGACTTTTTCAACAGGAACAACAGCAGCAGCTTTTGGTGGAGTAACTACAATTATTGATATGCCCTGTACATCATTACCTCCTGTGACAACAGTTAACAATCTGAAAAATAAATTAAATATAATAAAAGAGAAGGCTGTTGTTGACTACTCAATGTGGGGAGGAATTACACCTGAAAGCAGTTTTGAGGATATTGAGGAGTTATACCGATTTGGTGTGGCTGCATTTAAATCATATACAATATCAGGAATGGATACATTTAAAGCCTTATCTTATAGTGATATTGAGAAGATTTTCAACCATTTCTCTGGAACAAACACTGTTTTTGGATTTCATGCAGAGGATTTCAGTGTTATAAAAAACTCAATAGAGGCTCAAACAGATGATGAGTTAAAAACAGTTCAAGGTTATTTAAAAGCAAGACCAATAGAGGCAGAGGTTGTTGCAATTAAAAATATTCTAAAGCTTGCAAAAAAATATGATGTATATATCCATATTGTTCATATAAGTTCAAAAGAGGGGGTAAATCTTTTAAAAGATTATCCAAAAGCAAGTTGTGAAACCTGCCCACACTATTTAGAGTTTACTGGAGATGATTTATACAATTTGAAAGGAAGACTTAAAACAGCTCCTGTTGTTAAAAATAGTGAAGATAGAGAGTTTTTAAGAGATGGATTATCAAATGGTTCTGTGAATTTTGTTTCAACAGACCATGCAGGGGTTTTTTGGGGAGATTTAAAATTAAATAGTGATTTTTCAAAAGTATATAATGGAATTCCTGGAGTTCAACTTATGATTCCATATCTTTTTTCAGAGTTTTATGAAAAAACTTTATCATTAAAAAAAATGATAGAGATAAGTTCTGAAAATGCTGCAAAAAGATTTAAGATATATCCACAAAAAGGGGCAATGTTGATTGGAAGTGATGCTGATTTTACAATTTTAAAAAAAGAGGAGTGGCTTTTAGATGAATCACAACTTCAATCTATTGGAAAATATTCCCCTTTTTATCAAAAAAAACTTAGTTGGAGAGTTGTATCAACTTTTGTCAGAGGAGTTGAGGTGTTCTCTATAAAAGATGGATTGAAAGTTAATTTTGGATTTGGTCGATATATTCCAGCTCAAGTGGATTAAAGTTTTTTGCTTTTATCTTTTTTATATTCAGTGGATTAAAACCCACTGTTCATTTATGATTTTTTTGTTTTTATATAGAAAGATTTTTTCTTGTTTTTATTTTGGAGGATTTTATGAATATTTTGTTGAGAAATGGTAGAGTTGTAACCCCTGTTGATGGAAAATTTATTGTTGAAGAGAAAGATTTATATATTTGTAATGGAAAAATATCAAAACAACCTGCGGCAGTTTGGGATAGAGTTCTTGATGTTAAAGGACGTGTTGTTATGCCTGGATTAGTTAATGCACACCATCATATATATTCAACTCTATCAAAAGGTATCCCCGTTAAAGGTCCACTTAATGATTTTGTTGGAACATTAGAGAAACTTTGGTGGAAATTAGATAGAGTTCTTCAAGAGGATGATGTTGTTGCATCAACAATTATAACACTTAGAGAGTGTATTAAAGCTGGAGTTACAACTGTTTTTGATCACCATATATCTGTTCCATTTATTGAGGGTTCTCTTGATGCAATGGCAAAAGAGTTCGAAAGATATCAAATTAATGCTGTTTTATGTTTTGAAACTTCAGATAGAAATGGAAAAGAGATTTTTAATAGATCTTTAAAAGAGAATGTGGATTTTTATAAAAAACATATAAATTCAAAAAATATAAAGGGAACAATTGGTCTTCATGCATCATTCACATTAGATGAAGAGAGTCTTCCTATTATTAAAGAGCAGATAGGTGATGCTCCAATTCATATTCATGTTGCAGAGGATCCATCTGATGTTACAGAGACAATGAAACTATCTGGTGGACTTCCTGTTATTAAACGTCTTGAAAAATACAATCTTTTAAACAAAAACTCTTTAATTGTTCATGGAAATAATTTAACAGATGAGGAGTTAGCATTAATTAAAAAATCTGAATCATTTGTTATTCATAATCCAGATTCTAATATGAATAATACACTTAAGATAAAAAATATCTCAGAGACTCTATCTGCAGGTATTCCATTAACAGTTGGAACAGATGGAATGACATCGAATATGTTAAAATCATATAAAAATAGCTTTTTGCTTAACCGATATCTTCATCAAAATCCAGATACAGGTTATGGTGAAATTTATGAAGTTATTCAAAATGCTTTTAAATTAAAAACAACTTATGGTTTTGATTTAGGTATTTTAGAGGGGGATGATGCAGATGTTGTTGTTTTTGATTATCAACCATCAACACCATTTAATGAGAATACATTTTTAGGACATTTTGTTTTTGGAATTACAGAAAGTCGTCCTCAATGGGTTTTAAAAGGTGAATATGTATTAATGGATCAATTTACAGTAACTGTTCCAGAACCATCAGATTTATATGAAAAACAGATTCCAAAAACAGAGGCTCTTTTCAAAAGATTTCAAGAACAAAAATAGATTTTAAAATTAAAATCTGGTCTATATTTTTTCTTTTATCATTATAAAATAGATTAAAATAACTATCATAAAAATATTAATTTATT
>JAFGXH010000003.1 GCA_016936735.1 bacterium | reverse complement strand
ATCTATTTTTTATATTTATACTACCTTTATTTATAAATATGAAGGAATAGGAAAATTTATTGTTTAAATATTATTAAATATTGAGAGGCAGATTATGCAACTCACAGATATAATGACACAAAGACTACAAAATACAGGTAAAATAGATAGCCAAAAAAATGACAATAACCAAAAAAATGTCGATTTTGCAGAGGTTTTAAATGAGGCAATTGATTCTGTTGCAGAACAACAAAAAACAGCAGATGATGATATAAAATCACTTTTAGCTGGTGAAAGTAAAAATATACATGGAACAATGATAGCCCTTGAAAAAGCAGAAATAACACTAAAATTGATGACAAAAGTGAGAGATAAAGCTATTGATGCCTATAGAGAAGTTATGAGAATGAATGTTTAATTAATGAGGTAGTTTATGATACGAATAAAAGAGATGTGGGAGAAATTTACAAAACTCTCTTTAGTGAAAAAATCTATCATCATTTTTGCATTCTTTTTTATTTTTGTGGTGATATTTTTTCTTTTAATGAGTCCTAAAGATGAAAAGTATGTTTTTCTCTATAGAGAGATGTCTGAAGAGGATGCTGCTTTGGTTGCAGATGAGCTAAAAACAATGAAAACTCCATTTAAAGTATCTGATAGTGGAAATATTATGGTTCTTGCTGAGGATGTTGCAAAACTAAGACTCTCTCTTGCTCAGAAAAAAATTGTTGGAAAAGGAATTGGGTTTGAACTACTTGATAAGCAAAAGTATGGAATGACTAATTTTATGGAACAACTAAACTATATTCGTGCTCTTCAGGGAGAATTAGCAAAAACAATTAATCAATTAGACTCTGTTGAGAGTTCAAGAGTACATATTGTACTACCCAAAAGAGCTGTTTTTAAAGAGGATTCACAAGATGCAACTGCCTCTATTGTTTTAAAACTTAAGAAAAATGAGTATCTTTCAAAAAAACAGGTTGATGGAATAATTCATTTAGTTGCAGGAAGTGTTGAGGGATTAAAACCTGAAAATATATCAATTGTTGATAGCTATGGAAAAAAATTAAATGAGCAAAATGATTCAATGTTTTCAAACATACCTCTTGAGTATCAACGAAAATATGAAGAGAAATTAACAATGCAGGTTCAAGAGATATTAGATAGAGCACTTGGAACAGATAACTCTGTTGTAAAAGTTGAAGCAGAGCTTGATTTTGATGAACAATCAAAAGCAGAAGAGGTTTATGATCCTGATGGAAGTGCAATTCGTTCAGAAAAACTATCTCAAGAGCAAAACACAAAGGGTGATGATAGAATAGGTGGAATACCAGGTGCTGAAAGTAATAATCCTCAGAATGGAACAGCAACTGGAATGGTTACAAGGGGAGGAAATTCAGAAAAAAGCAAAAAAATGGAGATTAGAAACTATGAGATATCAAAAACTGTAAAACAGATAAAAGCAACACCTGGAAAAGTGAAGAAAATATCTGTTGCAGTTTTAATAAATGGATCTTATGTAAAAAAAGATGGAAAAAATCAGTATGTTCCTCGTAGTGAAGAGGAGGTTAAAACCTATTTAGAGATTGTTAAAAAGGCTGTTGGATATAGTATAGAGCGTGGAGATCAAGTAGAGGTTGCAAATGTTCCATTTTTGGATGTTGAAAAAGATATTGAGATTGTTGCTCCATTTTATAAAAAAGGGGATTTCTATTTAACTTTGTTTAAATATATTTTCTACATGATTATGATTATTGTTGTTTTCATGATTCTTCGCTCAATGCTTGGCTGGGCAATGATGAAAGAGGAGGAGGTTGATGCAATTGAGCTTCAAACAGGTGAAGAGATGAGAGAGTTAGCAGAGGGAGACTCAAGTGCATTATCAACAAGATTGAGGGAGGGAGAGGCTGGAATAGATAAACTCTCCTCTGCTGAGGGAGCTGGTATAACCAGTGAAGAGATGAAAGAGGAGAGTTTAGAGATGAAATTAAGAAGAAAGATTAATGAGATAGCGTATGAAAATCCAGAAAAAGTTTTACAAATAATTAGATATTGGATTGTTAATAAATAATTTAAAGCAAATTTAAATCAGGCTTTTTATGAGCTATTAGTATCAATTTATCCCCTTTTTTAAATTGATAGTTTTTTTGCTCTTTTATTGGATTCATAACAATAATTTTAGGATCTATTGATAAAAATTTTCCTATTTTTGAGCTATTTACCATTCTAAAATATATAAATCCAATAATAATATAGGGATATTTTTTTTCAATAATGGATTTTGCAAGCTCTTTATAACTTAATCCCAATAGATTATCTGTTATTTCAGGAACAAATATTTGAGGAGTATCTTTTGATGCAGACATAAGATTTTTAAAAATATTTTTTATACCTGGAGATATACAGCTTTGAGCTATTAGTTTTTCTGATATATCGCCTAAACATACAACCTCATCAACATTCATTCTATTCAAATGCTCTCTATTTATTGAGTGTAGCAACTCCATAACAGTATGAACTCGTGGATTTTTATATTCAATGTTTAGTGCGACAAGAGTTGAAATTGCATCTGCATGTTCCCCTTCAAGAGGATCTGAAAGTATTATTGCAGCTTTTGCTGACTCAATTGCAACACTTTGTAATACATCTGAGTTAAATGGAGAGCCAAATATAATAAAAAAACTATTTTTATTATATTTTATAGGATGCCAACCACTATTATTTTCCCACAACTCCTTTTTTTGAACAATAAGAACTACAACAATATCACCACTACTATGAATCTCTTCAATAATATTTTTAACTTTTTCATTGCAGTTACATATTATTATATGTTCTGTTAAGTTCCTAGCAAAATTCTCCCTTTCCATAAATCTTCCTGATTAAGATAATCAATTTTAGGTCTTTCAAATGCTATTACTATTAGTAAACAATCTTTTTTTAATACTAATTGCTCAGAATCAATATTTAATCCTAATGGATTTATATAAAACTTTGTAAAAGGCTCATTTTCGGGTGAATAATCTATTCCAATTGGTATTATTGATTCGATTTCATAATCTAAGAAATATAGTTGAGCATCTTGAAATGTTTTTCCAATTAACTCACTTGGTATTTTAATTCTGTAAAACTCATTTGTATCTTTTGAAAAAGTCATCAAACTATCATAAATAATTGTAACTCCCTCATTTAATACTGCTTGAGATAGTAGTTGCTCTCCAAAATGTCGATTAACAATAAGTTCTGATGAGTCTAAAAAAGAGGCTTTTAATATAGATTCTTCATCTTTAATCTCAACTAATATTGGAATTTGACTATTTCTACTATATACTGCCACCATTTTCATAAGAGCACTATTATCACTATTTTCAGAAAGAATAACCACTCTAAAAGCCTCTTGAAGATTTATATGATTTAGTGTTGATGGTTCTAATGGATTTGCTGGATATGCAAACACCTTTTTAAAATCATCTTTGTGATCTATTTTTATTTGGTCAGCTTTTTCAGAAACAAGTAGAATATAATAGTTGTTATCAAGAGCTGAATTTATCTGCTTAATTATATTATAAAGATGTATATTATATCCTAAAATAATGATATGATTTCTTAATTTTATTGATTTTGGTTTTACTCTTATTTTATCAATATTTTGAAGCCGTTTTATTAATATTGATATTATTTCACCTGTAATTACAGCAACAAAACATATTCCAATTATTAATAATATAGTAATCTCTATTTTTCCAAGAAAAGATGTTGGTTCTTTATCCTCGATTCCAGAAATAAGGACAATAATAGTGTTCCAATATGAACTCCAATAGTTTTGAAATATAGTATTTTCACTACCAAAAGATTTTTCTGTCAAATAGAGTATATTTGCACCTAATATCCAAGCAATCCCAGAGAATATAAAAAGAGTACCAATATTATTTAATCTATATCGCTCTTTAATTTCACCATATTTAATTTTTAAATCAATAATATAGAGATAAAGAAGAAAGCCATATCTTAAAAATTTTAAAAGTCTTATTAATCTTAAAACTCTTAAAAGACGAATACCTCTAAATGTTCTTAAAATAATAAAATTTGATGATAAAACTAAAATTGTTGGAATTATTGCAACTAAATCAATAATAGCAAGAGCTGTGAATGGATATTTTAATCTATTTGATGATGTATACCACCTTAAAAAATACTCAATAACAAATAGATACATAAAAAATAGTTCTAAAATCCAAAATATATCTTGATATTTTGGATAGTAGTGTTCAAGTGGTACAAGCAAACATGATACTATAATAGAGATGATTAAAAATATATCAACATATAGACTTATTTTGGGTGATTCATTTGGTTTATAAATCTCAATAATCTCTTTTAAATGGGTTTTTATAGTTTTTTTTTCAGAATCAATTCTCATCTGTTATCTCAATAGATTTATAAGCTCATCAATTGATAACTTTTCAGAAATCTGGTCTAAATCATCAAGAATAGAGCTACTTAGCCACTTTTTTTCATCATGAAGTTTTAATATTTTCTCCTCAATTGAGTTTCTAATTATCATTTTATAAACTGTTACATTTTTATTTTGTCCTATTCTATGTGTTCTATCTGTTGCCTGATTTTCAACAGCAGGATTCCACCAAGGGTCGAGATGTATAACATAGTTTGCTGCTGTTAAATTAAGTCCAACACCTCCAGCTCTTAAACTTATTAAAAATACAGGAGTTATACCATTTTGAAACTGATCAACAAGTTCAAGCCTTTTTTTACTTGATATAGAACCATCAATATATAGAAACTCTATTCTTGCCTTATTCAAAACTCTCTTTATCTTATCAAGATAACTTGTAAATTGACTAAAAACAAGTACTTTGTGTCCATTTTCAATAATATTTTCAATAATATTTAGAGCATTTTCAGATTTTGTACTTAATTCAGAAAACTCTCTATTAACTATTGATGGATCACAGGTTATTTGTCGTAATTTTGTTAAATGTGCAAGAATTTTCACTCTCTGATTTGCACCATCACTATTTTTTAAATCCTCAAGTGCTTTTAATCTTGAGGCTTCATAAAAAGCTCTCTCTTTAGCATTAAAATCTATAAAATATGTTTTTTCTGTTTTTTCTGGAAGCTCTTTTAAAACATCTCTTTTTAATCTTCTTAAAATAAATGGAGATAGCATATTTTTCAAAATTTTTTTAACCAGTTCATCACCATCAATAATTGGTTTTACAAAACTATTTAAGAACTCCTTTTGCGAACCAAGAAGGAGTGGATTTAAAAAATTAAAAAGGCTCCAAAGTTCACCTAAATGATTTTCAATTGGAGTTCCTGAAAGAATCAGTTTTCTCTCCCCCTGAAGTTTTATTATTGATTTTGCTCTTTTTGTTTCTGAGTTTTTAATCATTTGAGCCTCATCTAAAATGATCCAACCCCAGAATATTTTATAAAAAAATTCAGAATCCCGTTGAAAAGTATCATAACTTACAATTACAATACTATTCTCTGACAAATCACTTAAACTTTCAGATCTTTCATCACCTTCATAAATAATAGGATTTAACTGAGGGGCAAATTTTATTATCTCCTCTCTCCAATTATATAAAACAGATGCTGGTGTAATAACAACTGTTTTTTCTGGATTTATTAAAACAGAGTATATTGCCTGAACTGTTTTTCCCAATCCCATATCATCCGCAAGACATAATCCAAAACCAAGAGAGCTCATTTTTGTAATCCAATGAACCCCTTTTTTTTGATAATCTCTTAGTTTTTTCTCTATTTTTGTTGGAATTATAATATTCATCTGCTCAATATTTTTGAGTTTTTTCACATTCTCTCTCCACTCTTTTGTTGACTCTATTTTACTGCTTTCTGATACCATTTTATCAATATTTTCTGCTAAATGTGGTGGAATAATAAGTGAATTATCTTTTTCAATTAAGAGCTCTCTCATTGAATCAATATTTTTTTTCAATTTTGATGTTATAACAAGAATCTCACCACTATCAAGTTTTACAAATGGCTTAGAGTCAACTTTTTTTAAAAACTCTTTTAAATAAAATCGTTCGTTATTATCTAACTCTATTGATAAATCAATCTCAAACCAACTATTTTTATTATTTATACTCCAAACAACATTTTTTGTTGTTGCAAATCTTATATTTTTTCTCTCTTTGTTTGATTCTCTCCATTTTATCTCAAAATAGTCCTCTTTTTCTCCACTCTCTAATATTGATAAAATTATTGAAACATCAGTTATCTCAAAAATATTTTGATTATATTCTAAATATTTTTGAGGATTATCAATAATAGATTCATCAATAATAAATTTTTTTAAAAATCTATCTAATAGTTTTTTTTCAAACTCTTTATCTCTTGCGATAACAAGATACTCTCCATTTTCATCTATTTTAGTTAAATTTAATGAGTGTTTAAATATAGAATAGTTTTTCCATTCAGGATATGGAGTAAATTTAAGTTGTGTAAAAAATCTATCACCTAAGTACTCAATTTCAACAGATAGTTTTGTTTGATGCTCAATTCTTCTATATTTTCCATCTTTTGGAAAATATATATCTGAATCAATCTCTAATGTTTTACTATTCTGAATCCAATTTTGTAATTTATCAAAATCCTGAATTGAGAATATTGGTTTATTTATCTCTAACTCTCTTAATAGTTCAAGAGTTGTGTTACTAAGTTCAACTAATTTATAGTGATATTTATCAATTTTAATAATATTAAAATTATCAAAATCCTCTTTAACAACTAGATTTTTCTCCAAAAATACTTTAAACTCTCCATCCTCCTCATATATTGATATTGGATATTTTCCATTTTCAAAAAATATCTGATTTATTGCCTCATTTTCATCATATGGATATATATTATCTGCCTCTGAAAGAAGTTCAAAATTCTCTAACTCTGTTATATAAAAATCACCCCATTCAGAATATCTCTTTTTTTTTGTATATATTGCAGAGATATAGTTATCAACTTTTGTTGCAAACTCTCGATATGTACTATTTAGAGATGTCTCTGCAATCTGTTTTAGTTTTCCAAATTCACCACTCTTTTTTACAATCTGAACAAATGGAAAAAGAGCTCCTTTATTATCCAATTTCCATACTATTCTTCCCTCTTTTTTACCATTTTTAGAATCATTTTCAACTAATTTAATATCATTCTCTATTAAATTAAATATTTTTGAGTTTTTAGTCTCTAAATTCAGTATTGTTGAGATACTTTCTCTATTAGGAAAACCTTTTTGAAGATTTTCTGCCTCATTTACAATTTTTTTCTCTATTAGTGGATGTTTTTTTAGAATATTAAAGATATCTAAAGCAATTAATTGATATCCATTTTCTAAAGCCTTTTTTCCAATATTTTTAAGACTATCTAAACTCCAACTATCAATATTCTCAAGAGATACATATGAAAAAAGTGATACAATTGTTGAGATAATATTTCTATTTAGATCATAATTTTCAATCTCATTAGTAGTTGTGTAATTTTTTTTATTATTTAATTTTTTTTCATAAAAAGCAAATAGATTTTGCTTTCTACTATATACTGAATATTCAGATTTATACCAATCTGTAGTAATCGTTTTATACAAAGACTCTTTAAGAAAAGTAAATATAGATAAATCAGTTACATCACAAACAAACATCTCTTTTAAAGAGTATCTATAGTTATAATCATATCGATTATAATCTTTTAAACTCTCTCTAAAATATTTACTTGCCTGTTTTAAATTAAACTCTTTAAAAAAAGATATAACTCCTAACATTGCATAATATTCTGGAGAGCCATCTTTAAGGTATGAATTAAGATATTTTTCAGCCTCAAGAAAATCACCCCTCAAAATATAATGAATAATAAGTAAATAGACTCTTTTAAGCTCAATAAATAGCAAAAAAATCTCTTTTTGAGACTTTAATAGTTTTATCTCATTATCAATAGATTCAAAATTTAATAGTTTATCCTGAATCGTTTTTGATAAGACATTTAATATATATAGTGAACTGTTTTTATATAATCCACTATTTAAATTATTAATAACAAACTCTCTATAATGTTTAATTTTTTGTTGATGTGAAGATATGATATTTTGTTTCTCAATAAAATCTCTATTATCAATTAAATTTCTCACTCTTTCAATAATATGAGGCTCAAACTTTTTAATACTCATATCTTTTAAAGGCTCTTGTCTATAATATACATATCCATCATAAAATTTTTCAAAAAATGATACGAAACCATTTTTATCTGTTTCGTATAGTTCATAAAGCTCTAAAAAATATCTTTCAGAATCAATTAAATTTATAAAACTATAATGGTTATTACTATCTTTTTTTATAATTGCATTATCTACTAATGTTTTTAATGATGAAATAGTTGTGTTTTTATTAATATCAAACTGTTTCATTTTTGATATTATCTCATTTTGAGATATTGGAAAATCATAATATATAGAGATGTAATTTAGAATTTTTCTCTCTAAATTATTCATAATTTTTCCTATAAAAATCAATTTATACTATAAATAGATTTTAAAATATAGGAAAAATAGTTTTTTAAACATTTTTTATGATTTTTAATTACTCTATAAATGAAATAATTGGCTATTTTCATAGTGATTTTGTAATATATTAGTTGAGAAAAATAACTATTTTGAGTATTTATTATTTCTAAAACTTTTTTAAAAAAAATACGTCAATAGAGAAGTGAGTCAAATTGGAGGCTATTATGAAATCAACAGGATTAGTTATGT
>JAFGXH010000189.1 GCA_016936735.1 bacterium | reverse complement strand
TTTTTAATTTACATCTGTTTATTTTCTTCTGCATTTGAGAATTTTTTTGGCTGTAATGATTATAAACTAGCATTTTTTATCATTATAGTTATAAAATTAGTTATTAATTTATATTTAAAAAACAAAAAATTGAAAATCTAAAAATAATATTTTATAATAATCCTATCCTTTATGGAGAAATATGAAATCTGTACTATTAACTATTATGCTACTTTTATCTTTAGATATTTTTTCAAATAGTATACTTACAAAAGAGGAGATAGAGTATATAAAAAATAAAAAAGAGATTTTTGTAACAGGACAAACACATTATCCACCTTTTGAATTTTTAAATGAGAAAAATGAGTATACAGGTATTTCAGTTGAGCTTATAAATTGGATTGCTAAAGAGTTTGATTTTAAGGTAAATTTCTATCCAACATCATTTAATAAGGCTCAAGAGCGAGTTTTAAATGGTGACTCTGACATGTTAATAGATTTTTTTTATAGTGAGAAAAGAGCTGAAAAATTCGACTTTTTACCAATAATATTTAATGTTCCAACTCATATATTTACTCTTGCAGATAGAACTAATATCAAATCGATAGAGGATTTAAAAAATCTAAAAATTGCATCTCAAAAGGGAGATTACTCTTTTGAGTATATAAAAAAAAATAACATAATAGTAAAAGAGTTGATAGAGACTGAAAATTTTTCAGATGCAACTGAACTTTTATTAAATAAACAGGTTGATGCGATTATTGGAGATGAGCAGATTATTCTATATTTTCTGTTTAAATCGGAAAAAGCAGATTTAGTCAAACGTATTGGAAAACCTCTTTATGAAGGAAAAGATACTTTTGCAGTTAAAAAGGGAAACTCTACTCTTTACTCAATTTTAAATAAGGGACTTAAATTAGCAAAAGATAAAGGGGTTATTGAGGATATATATTCAAAATGGTTGGGTATAAAATATAAAACAGAGGTGAATACATTGTATTTGTATAAATATCAAATCGCTTTTATTGGTCTTATTCTTGCATTAATTGCAAGTTTTCTTTTTTTTAGAATGGTAAGATTAAAAAAAGAGGTTGATATACATACTGTAACAATTCAGAAAACCAATTGGGAATTATTAGAGAAAATTAGAGAGGAGAAATCTATTCTACACTCTCTTGAGGAGAGTAATGAAAGATATAGAGTTTTAGTTGAGTTATCAACAGATGCTATATTTCTGGGTAATGAGTATGGAGAGATATTAGATTGTAATGATTCTGCAACTAAAATTTTTGGATATACAAAAGATGAGTTTAAAAAGATGTTTTTAAAGGATCTTCTTTTTAATAAAGAGGAGGATATTTTCCCAGATTTTATTACAGAGGATGTTGTAACAGGTGATATTCCTGTTGAAAAAATAAATAGAAGAAAAAATGGTTTAGTATTTTATAGCGAAATGAATACTAAATTTTTTAGAGTTCAAAATAAAACTTGGGTTATTGCATATATTCGTGATATTACAAGAAGAAAAATAACAGAAAAAGAGCTTGAGAAAGAGATTTTAGAGAAGCAAAGAATAGAAGCAGAGCTTTTTAGAGCACAAAAATTAGACTCATTAGGTGTTTTAGCTGGAGGAATAGCACATGATTTTAACAATATTTTAACTGCAATATTGGGAAATATATCATATTTAAAAACAGGATTATCAAAAGATAATGAGCTTATAAATACTGTTGATGATATAGAGAAAGCAGGAATTAGAGCTAAAAATCTTGCTAACCAACTATTGACTTTTGCAAAAGGGGGTGAACCTCAAAAAGAGTTGACAGATGTTAGAAAAATAATAAAAGACTCTGCTGAGTTTATTTTAACTGGTTCAAAAACAAAATGCATATATAAATTTGCTAATAATTTACCAAATTTATATATTGATAGAGGTCAAATATCTCAAGTTATACAAAATATTGTCTTAAATGCAGCTCAGGCAATGAATTTAAAGGGAACTATAACTATTACAGTACAAAATTTAGCTCAAAATATTTTATTAATGATTGAGGATTCAGGTACTGGAATATCAGAAGAGAATCTAAAAAATATTTTTGACCCATACTTTACAACAAAGAAAAATGGACATGGATTAGGATTAGCTATTTCATACTCTATTATAAAAAAACATAATGGTATATTAAGTGTACAATCAAAAATTGGGAAAGGAACTATATTTTCAATTGAATTACCTGCAACTAATGAGCAAATAGTTATAACAAGAGAGGATGAGCTACCTATTGAAAATAGAGAATTCTCTATTCTATTTATGGATGATGAGGAGATTATTTTAAAACTTGTTGAAAGAATCACTAAAAAACTTGGACATCAACTAATAACTGCAAATTGTGGAGAGGAGTTAATAGATATATACAAAAATAGCTTAGAGATGGGAAAATCATTTGATGTTATTATAATGGACTTAACAGTACCAGGAAAAATGGGTGGAGAGGAGGCTGTAAGGGTTTTAAGAAAAATAAATCCAAATATAAAAGCAATTGTTACAAGTGGATACTCTAATCATCCAATACTATCTGACTATAAAAATTATGGATTTGATGGTGTTATAACAAAACCATTTATGATTCAGGAGTTTATTGATACTTTAAGTAGAGTAATTATAGGTTGATTTTATGAAAAACACTCTAAATATAACCTGTATAACAGGATATCAAGGAACAGGAAAAACAACATATTTACAAAATTTAATAAATTCAAAAACAGTTGGAGTTTTAACAAAGTCTATTGATAGAGATTTAAAAAAATATAATTTTGTATTACACCCATATTTAGAGGAGTTTGAGTGTTGTAGTTATAATTTTTTAACAAAAACAATGGTTTTTAATAAAGAGTCATTTTATAAAGTAAATAAGTATATAAAATCAATAGAGGGTTCCTCATCCATTATTATTGATGAAATTGGTAGGTTGGAACTATTTGAAGATGGATTATCAGACTCTTTTAAATATATTATTAACAATCACCAAAAATATGAAAATATCTATATTGGAATTAGATATGATATTTTAGATCTATTATTAAGAAAATATAATTTCTTACCAAAAGAGATTATATTGTTAAAAAAATAGAGTTAAAATCTCTATTTCTTAATTCT
>JAFGXH010000188.1 GCA_016936735.1 bacterium | reverse complement strand
AGATAAAAAAGAGGAGGTTTCTGAAGATAAAAAAGAGGAGGTTTCCGAAGATAAAAAAGAGGAGGTTTCTGAAGATAAAAAAGAGGAAGTTTCTGAAGATAAAAAAGAGGAGGTTTCCGAAGATAAAAAAGAGGAGGTTTCTGAAGATAAAAAAGAGGAGGTTTCTGAAGATGATGAAAAATAGTTTGTATTCTTAGAGGTAAAGTAATGTTAAAATATAGTTCATTAATTTTGATTCTTCTTATAATAACCCCTTTTATACTATTTGCTCAAAAAAAAGAGGAGGTTACAAATGTTATTGAAATTGAGAAGGAGATTGAGTTTAGACCAAAAATTCATAAACCAGAACTTCTATCAACACTATCAAGAAAACGATTAAAAATAAAAAATTTAGAGAGGAATAAGGATCTAATCCCTGAAATTCTTGAAACAGTTAGTGAAAAACCCTTTTAAAATAAAAAAAACTAGAAATTATATTTAGTTTATGTTATTATCAACCGCAGTGTATGTTTATCTTGGAGGATGTATGATTGAAGAATTTGCAAAAGCGTTTACTTTTGAAGGTGGTGGTATGGGTGCACCATTTATGTGGGCAATTTTAATCGTTTCTATATTCCTTTTTGGAATTGTTATTGAAAGACTCATATTCCTTGTGTTTAAATTTAATATTAACGCAAAAACCTTCTTTGAGCAGATTCAAAAATATGTAATGTCTGATAAAATTAATGAAGCTATTAATACATGTAATACAGCTTCTGCAGCAGCATTACCAAAAGTTATTAAAGCTGGATTAACCCGTGCTAATCGTCAAGAGTATGAAATTTCTCAAGCAATTGAAGAGGCTCAACTTGCAGTTGTTCCAACTGTTCAAAAAAGAACAGAGGCTCTTGCATCTCTCTCAAACATTGCAACACTATTGGGACTTCTTGGAACCATTATTGGTATGATTGAGGCGTTTAAAGCTCTTGCTCTTGCTGACCCTGAAAAACAGTCAGTTCTTCTTGCAAAAGGTATTTCAGCAGCGATGATGACAACTGCGTTTGGTCTTATCGTTGCGATTCCTGGTCTTGCATTCCATCTTATTCTTTCTGGTTTCACCAAAAAAATTCTTGATGAAATTGACCAGTATTCTGTTAAACTTGAAAATTTACTTGTTGGTAGAATTAAATCAAGCAACACTAACAATCAATAATTTGGAGCTTATAAATGGGTAAAAGTAAATCATCTGCACTAAGAAAATTTTCACCCAAGGCATCTCCTGAGCTTGATTTGAAACCAATTATGAACTTAATGGTTGTGTTGATTCCGATGCTACTCTATTCAGCACAGTTTATTAAATTTGCCGCTTTGAATATAACAAAAGCTTCAAGTGGTTCTGGTCCTACAACAGATCAAAAAACTGATGAAGACAAAAAACCACCTCTAAAATTGAAGCTTAAAATAACATCAGAGGGGTTTGTGCTAGAGGGTGCAATTTTTCTAGATGAAGAGAAAGTTGTTGCAGCTCCTGCTGATGATGGAACTGGTAATTCACAACCAGTTGAGCTATACTCAATTCCATTAAATCAGGATTTAGCAGAGAGTGCTATCAAAAAAGCAAAAGAGGATTATGCCGCAAAAGGACGATCAATACCTAGAGAAGTTGAAGATATGATTCAAAGAGTTTACTCTTATGATTTTGTTCAACTCAACTCAAAAATTGAGTTAGTAAGACAGGCTGTTACAACTGGTGGTGGTGAAAACACTTTTGAGAAATCAGATGAGATTATTCTCGCATCAGAGGCAGACCTTCCATTTGAGCTTCTCATACAGAGTATGGATGCAGTTCGTTGTAAATTTGATAAAGAGAATAAAAAATTTACAGCTTGCCGTCCTCGCTCAGAACAAGGAAAAGAGGACCCAAATGCACTATATGACAATGTTGTTCTTGATGCGGGTCTTTTAGAGTAGTTGTTTTTTTTGTAACTTTTCTGGAACAAAATTAAACAATAGGTGTCTGTATACATCATAGAGATGGAGTGTTGTAATGGATGAACAGCAATTAAGAGAACAACAGCTCAGTGAGCAGAAAGCCAAAATGGATATGCTTATTGAGGCAAATATAAAGTATAAAAAATTTATTAGAAAACTCAAAAGACAACGTGCTGCTGGTGGGTTGGGAATGAACTCTTTAATGGATATTTTAACAATTCTTCTAATATTCCTTTTAAAAAGTTTCTCAAGTAAAGCAGATGCAATACAGATGTCTGATGAGTTAGAGTTACCAAAATCTTCTGGTATTCTTAAACTCGAAAGAAGTATAAGGGTTTATGTTACCAAAAACAGCATAAAAGTTGAAGGGGATTCTAAAAAACGTTCTGTAAAAATAATTAATGGAACTATAGATCCTACCGATATGGTAAATGGGGATGCTGCTACTCATGTTATAGCAGAGCTCAAAGATATTCTTGAAGAGAAGGCTGAATATTTGAAAAATCTTGAAAGAGAGTCAAATGGACGTCGTGAATTCAAGGGATTGATTACCATTATATCTGACAGAAGTATCCCTTTTCGCATCATAAATGATGTTGTTTTTACAGCCGCAATTTCAGAGTTTAAAAATGTGAAATTTGCTGTAATCCAAGGTGGTTGATCTCTTTTTGAGGATAGATTATGGGAACAAAAGATAAAAAGCTTGCACTTAGGATTGGTGTAATCCAATCGGGAAGATTAATAGAAGAGTTTATGGTTAGAAACTCAGAACATGTTACTGTTGGAACAAATCTTAATAATAAAGTTGTTGTTGCAGACAAATCATTACCATCTAAATATAAGCTTTTTGTTTACAAAAATGGTTCCTATCAAATTGAGCTTTTACCAAGTATGAATGCAGAGGTAAAAGATGGTCAAGATGTGAAAAAAATATCTAACTCAAAAGATGTTGTAAAACTCAAAGATTCTCATAAGGGAAAAGTAACAATAAATAAAACGACAATTCTTTTTCAATTTATTGAGCCATTAGAGGAGTATTTCCCTCCTAAAAAAATTCCACCTCAATTTAGAAATAAATTGAATGATTATATGGATTGGAAATTTATGTTTCCTCTTTTGAGCTCAGTTATAATTCATGTTATCTGGGTTGTGATGCTTCAGACTATGGAGTTTGATCCAACAATGATAACAATGGATGCTCTTCCAGACAGATTCAGAGAGGTTGTTATTGAAAAACCAAAAGCTGATGAAAAACCTTTAGAGGATCTTAAAAAAGATGGTGAGGGTGATGAGGATGGAGATGCAAAAAAAGATGAGGTGAAAAAAGTTGAGAAAGTCTCAAATGAGATCAAAAAAGATAAAGTAAACATGAGTAAAGATGAAAGAAAGGCTGTTGCAAAAGAGTCTTTGGGAAAGAAAAGTAAACTTATCTCCTCTCTTCGTCAAATGAATACAGGTGGTGGAGGAACTGGATTTTCTGCAATTTCTTCTTCTGGTGGTGGAAGTGGTGGAGCGAACTCTCTATCTGAGCTTGGTTTAGATGGTGGAGGTTCTGGCTCAGGTTCTGGCTCAGGCTCAGGTTCTGGAGACTCCTCATTTAGAGGAACTGCAAGTGGTGGTGTTGGTGGAACTGGTATTGGTAGAAATACAGGTGTTGGTGGTGGACCAACAAAAGTTGGAACATCTGATATAGAGACCTCTGATAGAAAATTAGAGACTAAAGAGGTTAAAAAAGTTGCGATTCAGCATAAATCAAAAATTGATACTCCAACAGTAGATAAAGGTATTGATGCTGGTTCTGCAACAAATACTTTAAGAAAAGCCAATAAAAGAATGGATACATGTTATCAGGCTGAAGCAAAGAAAAATAACTCTTTTGCTGGTAAAGTAAAAATTATGATTACTATTGGAGCTGATGGAAAACCAATAAGTGTAGAGATCATAGAATCTAATATGAATGATGCAACATTGGCCTCAAGTATGGGAAAATGTATAATGAAACAGTTAAAAAGAGTTTCATTTCCTATTCCAGAAAAACCACCAGTTAGCATCAAGTTTACTGCAGCATTTTCACCAGGAAGTTAATCTTCTCAATAATTTATCTCCAATAGTAGTTCAAAAACTAATTAAATTAAATTAATTTCTCTTAATATCATTAATAAACTGATAAAAAATAGTTATTATTTGTAAAAAAACTGTAAATTTAATAAAAATAGTTGAATTACTTGATTCAACCTGTAAAATAATATATGCTATTATTTAGAGTTTTTGGAGGCAGTTTTATGGCATTGACTTTAAAATTTATTTCTGGGAAATATAAGGGTGGAGAGTTTCCTCTTGATAAGAATGTTATTGTAATTGGTCGTCATAGTGGTTTAGATATGGTTCTTGCTGAGGATATGGTTTCTAGAAAACATGCCAAAATCACTCTTATGGATAACAATATAATTTTAGAGGATATGGGTTCTACAAATGGAACTTTTGTTAATGGTAATAGAATAAAGCGAGTTAAACTAAAAATAAATGATCGTATTCTTGTTGGTACATCAATAGCTAAACTTGTTGATTCCGAAGTTGGTGATTTAGATGTTCAAAATCTTGAAGAGGTTGCAAAAGCACAAAAAACAAATGCAGTTTCTGGTTCTCTTGAGGATATTCCTCTTCCTGATGTTTTACAGCTATTGAGTACAAGTAAAAAAACAGGTATTTTAAAAATAACTTCAGGTAGAATAGTTGCTGAAATTCTTCTTTCAAATGGAAAAATCTATCATGCAACACAACAAAATAGTACAGAATCCCCTAAATCAATTCTATTTAGTTTAATTCAATTAAAATTAGGGGAGTTTGACTTTGAACAAACAACTATACCTGAAAATATCTCAAGTCCACTAAATATGGCAATAGAATCTCTTTTATTAGAGGCTGCTCAATTTGAAGATGAGTTTAATTCAAATAAAAGTGTAATGGATTTAGATGATTTAGAGATTGATGATGTTGATGGAATTGATGATTTAATTATTGATGATATTGATTTACAAGATTCCAATGATAGTCCTCTTGATTTTGTTCCTCCTAAACCAAAAGCAAAAGATGTTTTTAGCTTAGATGATTTAGAAATCGATAATTCAAAAGATGATTTTGATTTAGATGATTTAGGATTAGATGAACCAAAAGGGAAGTCAAGTGTAAAAGATGATTTTGATTTAGATGATTT
>JAFGXH010000187.1 GCA_016936735.1 bacterium | reverse complement strand
TTTCAAGCTCTAAAAAGGCATTTAAAAATGAGATTAATTGAGGTTTACTGTTCTCTTCACCAAATAGTTTTTTAAAACCAAAATCAGTAAAAGGATTGATATATCTCCCAAAATCAGAACACATTTTAAACTCCTACAAATCTACCCACTTCTATTATATTATATCTCTGGATTTTTGCAATTGTTTTTCATATTTTTCTCTTCACATCCCCTCATTAACATCCTAAAAATGCTTCGCATTTGATGGGATAGGTAAAGAGTCAACACAATAAAGCAAATAATTTATGCTAAAAATTTATTTAGGAGCGATTTTTTTCTGTGAGGAACGATTTTTTTCTAGTAGGAACGATAAAACTTCTAGTAGGAATGATAAAACTTCTGGTAGGAATGATAAAACTTCTGGTAGGAACGATTAAACTTCTGGTAGGAACGATAAAACTTCTGGTAGGAATGATAAAACTTCTGGTAGGAACGATAAAACTTCTGGTAGGAACGATTAAACTTCTGGTAGGAACGATTAAACTTCTGGTAGGAACGATAAAACATCACATATAAATAGTAAAGACAGCATATATGCTGTCTCAACATCTGGTAGGAACGATAAAACATTACATAGAAATAGTAAAGACAGCATATATGCTGTCTCAATATCTATTAGGAACGATAAAAAGGGGGTAAGAATTACTGTGACTGGACGCAACGAAACCCAATACTACTACCCAAGCTCGATGGGTTGAACCTGAAGCGACAGGAGGAACAGAGGGTGAGGGAATAGTTGTTACTGTTTCCCCACCCTCCCCCACGTAATACTTTAAAAGTACTACCTCCTAGTTGTTGTGGGTTTTTTACAGGTATTCCATTATTATCATCATATACAACATACCAATCATTTGTCCACTCCCAAACATTTCCACCCATATCATAAAGCCCAAATGGTGATTTTCCAAGTGGTTTTGAACCAACAACTGCTGTTCCTATTGAACTACCATAAACTGCATATTTCGAAGTCGGTTTTTGATTTCCCCAAGGATATTTTGTTGAATTTGAACCTCTTGCTGCATATTCCCACTCTGCCTCTGTTGGTAATCTTTTTCCTTTCCATTCACAATACTGTTTTGCACCATTCCAATTAACACAATTCATTGGATGATTGTCATAACTGTTTCCTATTCTGAAAATATTACAATATTGATCTGTGTTTTTATGATAAACTTTAAAATTTTCACTTGTACAGACTCCAGCATTAACACAAGCTCTGAATTGAGCAACTGTAACTTCATATCTATCCATTTTATATGCACTTAATGTAACTGAATGTCTTGGACTTTCATTTGATCCACAATTGCTGTCTCCTACTGCACAACCCATTGTAAATGTTCCAGCAGGAATTAAACACATATTATCTGCTCCGCAGTTTTGATTTGAGGCATCAAATATACATTGACCATTTATTAATAAATATCCAGGGTCACACTCACAACCACCAGTTGAACTGTTACAATTTGCTCTTTCAGGGCAAATGATATTTGCACAAAGGTTTGTTTGTGTTTGAATACAAGTTGTTTGAGACGGGTTGAATGCAAAACCTTTATTACAAACACAACCTCTGTTTGTAGGATTACAAGTTGCATTTTGTATACAACTTATTCCTATGCAATTATTTACTTTGCAACTCAAACCATCTTCAAATGTTCCTTCAGGGCAGGAACATTTTGCCATGCTGTTTTCAGTAACACACTCACCAGCTCCACAATTGATTCCATCACAAATATCCTCACCAGGGAGAAGACCCTCAACAACCTCTCTTTGAAGGCGGATTTCACCAAAGTTTAAAATTCCATTTTCAGGGTATCCACTTGTTGTTGTTGTAGTTGTTCTTAATGCTTGTCTATGGTAACCAGCAATATTTATCACTATCTCATAAGTTGTAAAAGAGAATGCCAAACCAATAGATACTTTATTCTGATTTATGTTTATAGAATACTGTTTATTTACTGAAATATTTCTACTTGAAAAATCTGTTATTATTTGATTTGTTGAACCATCAATAAGTTCAAATTTTATTAAAAGAGAGTTCTCTTCATAATGATAACTATTGGCTGGATTTTTTGTAAGCCAACTTAGAATCTCCAAATATGTATGATGAAAACTTTTATTTTCATTTGTTATTGCTACTTCAGGAAGACCATCTCCAAGTGTTGCTTCACTATGCTCATATTGAGAAATCTCCCCTCGAAGTGCCTGACTCCAAGTTCCAACTGTTGAATTAGGTTTTGATTCCCAAACACCACCTAAAACTTTTTCATAAACTTTTTTTCCACCAGCTAATGTATATCCATTTTGAACCCTTGCTGATGTTCTAAAACTTGGTAAAAATCGTTGTCCATTATAACTTATTAATCCATCACCATTTTCATATCGAAATATATCTTCTGCAAATATTTGTTGATCTAATTTCCATTTTAAACCTATTAAAACAAGTGTATCAACAGGCATTTGATGTCCTGTTGTCATTTGAGATAGCTTATAAACCAATTCACCAGAATTACGCTCAATTCCAAAATACTCTTTAAGTTTTTCATTTGAGAATACCTCTAGTATAAGGTTTTGTGAAACAACATTTTCACCAGCTTCATGACAAGATATTTGTCCACAAAGTTCATGTGCAAATGAATCTTGTCCTTTTGGAAAATTTATACTACTTCCTCCATTAAAACTAATATTTTTTGAATTATCAAAAATTCCTGAATGTGGTGTTCCAATCGTTATTAATGATTGAACATCATTATTATAAGTCATAGTTGTTGAATATCCCTGTAAATATGTTCTTGAAAGTAATCCACCAAAAGAGTGTGCTATAATTGTTACTTTTTTACCTGTATTTTCTGCAATATATTTTATTGCCTCAGCTAAATCATCTGCAACATCACTAAATCTTGCATTTGTTCTCCATCTAAACTCATAAACAGTATAACCTTTTTCTGATAATAATTTTGCTGTATCTGCCCAATAGTCATCATCTGCCATTTTATTATTTGGTTGATATCCATGTACTAATAAAATAGGTTTTAGATCTGAATGACTGCTAGGATATTTGTATAATTTTGCAGAGTCTTTTGTATCTGTTTTAAATCCTGACATTGAATAACCATTACTTCTAATTCGCATATTTAAAACAAAATTTGCATTATAGGTTTTTATTTCACTCATTGAACTTGATTTATTTGCTTTTGTAAGTTTTCTTGTCCTTGATATTTCCGGTTTTAACTCTTGTGGATATTTAAAATCAACAATAAGCTCTTTTCCTTGGGCATCAACAACATAGCTGTAAAATCCTGTCTCTTCGTTTATGGCTCTAAAAATCTTAAACTCTGTTGGTTCATCAACTGCATTCTCAGGAACAGTTAAAACATAATCGCCATAATAGTCAGATAAAACTCCACCCTCTGAACCAATCACTCCTGAAAGAATAACATTTGTATCCATCACATCTATTTTTCCATTAAGTGTGTGTTTAATTCCTGTTACCATGTCTGTAACTCTAATAGAGTAGTTATGAATTTGAGTCTCTGACTCCTCTGAAACAGAAAAAACTATTTTTCCCTCTTCCGAAATTGTCATACCCTCTGGAGCAGATACTATTTCAAATAGAATCTCTCTTTCATCATCTCTATTATATTTAAAAATCTCAACATCAGCCTCAAAAACTCTCCCTTTAAAAACCTGTGTGATATTTTCTGCTCTATCGATTGTTACTTCTGAAATTCCACCGTTTATATTCGGAAAATATTTGGCTGTACCATAATATGATTGTTGGTTTAACTCATTTTTTATATTTTTTAGCCAATTCTCAACTCCAGAACCATTAGCTATCTCTTCAGTGATTTTATCCTCTTCAACAAAATCTGAATCTAATCCATTAAAATCAACCTTTTTTATCATTCCAATTGAAACAAGTTTCTGAAGTGATAGTGAGATTTTTCTATCTATATATGGATTTTCTTCAAAAACATCTGAATAGCGATGAATTAATGTTGTTATTGGTGTTATATTTGAGTTTTCAAACAGATTATCACTTTTAAAATATATTGCTGATAAATCTTCAGTAAACTGGTTTTCACCAATAGTTCCACCAAAAGCTCTTAATCTATATCCCTCAAAAACTCTACTTTTATCAATCTGAATAATATAGTTTCCCGATTGGTCACAAACTGTTTCACCCAAAAAACTGTTGTCATCTGTTGAATAGGCTTTTACTGTTGCTCCAATAATAGGAGAAACAACCCCTTTTATTGTTATATTATAGATCTTTGTTTTCTCCTCTCCACAACCAAGAAAGAGAAACATAACTCCAAGTAGCCATAAAAATTGTTTTTTCATAACTCTCCTCCATAAATTTTTTATAGATATAAAAATATTTTATACTCTATCAAAAATAATTAAAAAAAGCATTAATCTTTTAATTATATTATTAATAAAAAGAGAAAAAATAGTGAACAAATAAAAAATCATTGTGATTTTTTTTTATATAAGTTAAATCTTAATAATCTTTCTTATTTTTTATAAAATAGAAAGATAAATAAACTCTGTTTTGTTTTTTACAAAATAAAATAGATTTTTTTGTTTTTTACTATTAAAAATAATGTAACTACTTAGCAGAATTTATAATTTTGATAAATTAACTATTTTTAACACACAACTCTCCCCT
>JAFGXH010000186.1 GCA_016936735.1 bacterium | reverse complement strand
TTAAATTACTATTAAATATTTTATAATCTCTCCCTATCTTTAGACTAGGAAAATTGTTAAAATAAGTAGGTAGTTTTGAGTTATTTTGTACATAAATACTATTCTCTATGATTTTTATGGGAAATTAAATAATGGTATCCATAAATTTATCAATCTCTTCCTGTATAATTAATGGATAATTTTTTCTTTTTGCCTGATATAGGTCAAAATCTATTAAAAAAGAGTATTTTGAAATAGCATCTTGATAATTTTTTCTATACTCAGAGCTACTAAAATATTTTTTTAGATTTTTACAAGGTGATATTGGAGTTATCATATAGTCTGGGTCCCATTTAAGAACTTCATGATTATGTTTAAAAACAACTGCCTCCTCTGTTACAAGCCAAGAGAGAATTGCTAAATTAAGAGTTGGATACTCCGATATTAGATTTCTAATAATAGCTAAATCACTTGCTCTTTTAAAATAGAAATATTTTGAGTATATAACAGCATTATGAAAATGATCTGGAGTATTAACTATATAGTTGAGTTTTAATCGTTTTGCAATCTGTATTATCATCTCAAAAGCAATATGACCAATTCCTAAGCCAGGATAATTTTGTCCAGGAAGAGGATATTTCCCAATTTTAAATGATTTATGATAATTTTGCAATGTCATCCACTCAATAACAAGAGAATTACATCTAAAATCCTCAAAACATAACGATTTATTAAGTGTTATAATAACTTGGAAAATCATCGGATTTTTAAAATCTGGAGTATCATAAATTGATAATGTATGGGTATAGTTCTCTGTTTTTATTTTATAAAAAAGTTTTTTAATTCCAATTTTAGATAGATAATTTTTTATTCCATATCTGTCTAATGCTAAATCAATCCCATATATTGAATAAAAATTAAGAAATTTTGGACTACTCTCTTCTAAATCCTTAAGAGATAATTTATCCCCTAAATTAGGATTATATGTTAATAGATATGGGGATAATTTTTTTCTTATATTATCTAATTTAACTCTAAAAGCCACTTTTTTAGCCGTTAAATAGTACCCATTTAATAAAGTTGTAATATATTCTCCAACTTTCACGCCCATAACCTCCAGCAGGTAATACTAATATAGGAATATCTCTCTTTTTTGCAAAATTATAAACCATTATATCTCTTCTTAACATTCCCTCTTCACTTAAACTCATATCACAAAGTTCATCTTTAACAAAAGGATCACTTCCTGCAACATAAACAATTGCCTCTGGAATAAAAATATGATCTAAATAGTGAAGAGAATCCATTAAAATCATTAAATAGTAATCATCATCAATTGTTGTAGGAATCTCAATATCCATATTTGCAACACCACTTCTACTATCCCACTCATTTGCATGTATTGATAGAGTAAAAGTGGTTGAATCATTAAGAAAAATATCTTTAGTTCCATTTCCTTGATGATAATCTAAATCTATTATTAATATATTTTTAACTCCAAAATTTTTTTTTAAATTTTTAACAGCAATTGCAATATCATTTATTGGACAAAAACCATACCCCTTATCTGGAAGAGCATGATGATATCCTCCAGAGAGATTAAAAGTGATTTTTTTTGTTGTATATGCCAATTTTAATCCAAGACAACTTCCACCAGCAATATAACGAAATGTTTGAAATGCATCTGTATCAAGCTCTGAAATCTGTGTTGAACTCAATACCTCTCTAAGATTGAGAGGCATTTTTATCCAATCAAAATACTCCTCTGTATGAACAGAAAGTATTGATTGATCATCAACCTCTGTTGGATGAATCATCTCTCGAAATGTAAATAGATGATCTTTTGATAACTCTTTAACAATTTTTCTAAATTTTCCAGTATCAAAATAGGCACCTATATCAAAATATGAGTCATAATCTTTTGAATATACAATATTTATATTTTTATAAACAGTTTTATATATTTTTTTCCACCAAGAGACATTATCTATTTGAGATAAAAAAGAGTGTTTATTTCTATTAATCATAACTATTTTAACTTTTAGAATCAAATAAAGCTGATTCCACATTTTGAAGAAGTGTTTTAAAATATCTTATCATTTTATTTTTATTTCTAATATGTAACTCCTGCTCCTCTGTTAATTTTTGAAGAGTTTTTTTTGTCTCTTCAATAAGAGTATTTTCTAGTTTTACTATTCTCTCTTTTAAACTATTAAAAGAGCTTTTCTCCTCTTGAGTTAATGGAATAGATAAAAGAGTAGTTACTAATTGCTGTCTTTTTTCTAATATTGAATTTAAATCAAATTCAATATTTAATTTTATATTATAGATTATGCTCTCTTGAATTTTAATAATCTCTTTTAATAAATTTTGATACTCATCTAAATATTTTTTCATTCATCTCCATTAATCAAAAAGTTAGAAATATTGATTAAAAATAGAATTATATTTATAATAAGTTATATTTTAAATATATAAGATGAAAATAAAATTATAACAAATTAAGCTTTTGTATGAAAAAACAGTCCTCTCAACTCCTCTAAATTCTCCATTCTTTTTATAAACTCTTCAGAAGGGATTTGTCTTATTACTTTTTCACTTTTAGAATCCATTAACTCTATTACAGGAAGATCATAATTATCTTTAAAAGAGAATGAGACTTTAACATTAATATTTTGTTTTTCAAACTCCTCTGACATCTCTTTAAGAATATGAAGAATTGAGTTAGCATCAACATTTTCACTATCTTTTTTAGAATCGATTTCAGCACTATTTGTCTGTTGTATTTCTCTGTTTTCACTATTTTTTTGGAGTTGAAGATTTTCTTGTTCACTGACTTTTATCTCTTTTGGATTTACCTCCTTAGCTTTTTCAACTGTTTTAGGTAAAATATAGTTATCTTGTGATGATACAGATGTGATATTCATTTTATTCTCCAAAAAAGAACAATTATATTCTATAAAAAATAGAATTAAAAGTCCAATTATTATATCTTTTCTATAGATATAAATAGTAATAATTTAAAACTATTTTAACTTATTCTATTTACTGAATAAAAGAGGGGAGTAAACTCCCCTCTTTTATTTAATTAAAAAACTTTATAACCTATAAAAAACCAATTTATAAAGCAAATTATCTCAATAGAGAGAGGAGACTTTGAGATTGTTGATTTGCTTGAGCAAGCATACTTGTTGATGCTTGTGATAAAATCTGGTTTTT